>CAYMHX010000001.1:0-45562 GCA_964390325.1 uncultured Roseburia sp.
ATACAGATGATTTGTCTTTAGAAGAAAAGATTGAAAAAGTAGCAAAAGAAATCTATGGTGCAGATGGTGTCACTTATGCTCCTGCTGCAAAGAAGGAATTAAAACGTATTGCAGACCTTGGAATGAGCCACTTCCCTGTCTGTATGGCAAAAACACAGTATTCTTTATCAGACGACCAGTCCAAACTTGGAAGACCAAGTGGATTTACTGTAAATGTGCGTGAAGTATATGTGTCAGCGGGTGCAGAGTTTGTCGTAGCATTGACAGGAAGCATTATGACACTTCCGGGACTTGGAAAAACTCCTGCTGCATATGGTATTGATGTAGATGATGATGGAGTTATCACAGGATTATTCTAAAAAAGGTTAAGAGGAAAAAATGGCATATATCATTGATGGAAAAAGAATTTCAAAAGAATTAAAAGATGAATTAAAAGAAAAAGTAGAGCATTTAAAAGCAGAAGGAAAAAAAGCTGCTTTAGCAGTCATTCAGGTGGGAAATGACCCTGCATCTTCTGTTTATGTAAATAATAAGAAGAAGGCGTGTGCTTATATCGGAATTGAATCGCTTTCTTATGAATTACCGGAAGAAACCACAGAAGAAGAATTATTAGCATTAGTGGAACGTTTAAATGAAGATGAGAACGTACATGGTATTTTAGTACAGCTTCCACTTCCAAAGCAGATTGATGAAGATAAAATTATTCAGGCAATTTCTCCGAAAAAAGACGTAGACGGTTTTCATCCTGAAAATGTCGGAAATCTTGTAATCGGACAAAAGGGTTTTGTATCTTGTACTCCGGCAGGAATTATTCAGTTATTAAAGCGCAGCAATATCGAAATTACCGGTAAAAATTGTGTGGTAATTGGAAGAAGCAACATTGTTGGAAAACCAATGGCACTTTTAATGCTTCGTGAAAATGCAACAGTTACGGTTGCACATTCAAAAACACAGAATTTAAAAGAGATTTGTAAGAGAGCGGATATTTTAATTGTAGCAATCGGAAAACCACAGTTTATTACAGCAGAATATGTAAAAGAAGGAGCTGTTGTTATTGATGTTGGCATTCATCGTGACGAACAGAACAAACTCTGTGGAGATGTAAAATTTGATGAAGTAGAGAAGATTGCATCTGCAATCACGCCTGTACCGGGAGGCGTAGGTCCTATGACAATTGCAATGCTGATGAATAATTGTGTAGAAGCTATGGAATGAATGCAAACTTGGAACACAATGTATTTTTGAGCTTGGTTTTAGAAGACTATAAACGTAGTAATGAATAGGTAGGAAAGGAAGAATGACTGAAAACCTATGAAATGTGCAAATTGTACTGCTGAAATTAAGGATGGCAGTGTATATTGTTCGGTATGCGGAAAAGAAGCACAAATGATAGATGGTTATCTTTCGCTTGAGGAGGATTTTTTATATTCCCTTTTACAGGAAGGAATAGAGCCATTTTTTATAAAATCGGAAAAAAGATTGTCTGTGGAAGCACAAAAGAAGTTGAAAAAACGCAGACAGAAAATGGTTTTCATAATTATCTGTCTTCTTGTGGTCGTTGTATTTGTCATTGGAGTAAATGTAAAGTTAGTTATTGATTATAAAAATGATAATTCTTATGAATATCAATGGCAGAAAGCAGAACAAGAGTTTTATAAACAGGATTATGAGAATGCTCTTTTGCATTATGCGAGAGCATTGGCAATTGCACCAAATGACATTGAAAGCAGATTAAAAATGGCTGAAATTTATCAGCAGAAAAAAGATTATCCTTCGGCTGTTGTTTTATTAACGGAAGTGATACGGATTGATAAAAATTTAACAGAAGCATACTTGGATTTAATTGACATCTATAAAGAAAGAGGACAGTATACAGAAATACAAAAGCTTATCAAATATACGCAGGATAATAAGATTTCTGAGCAGTTTGCAGAATATCAGGTACAGGCTCCTGTTATTTATCCGGATGAAGATATTTTTTATAATGAGTTAGATATTACAATTATTTCGGTAGAAAAAAGTGATATTTATTATACCATAGATGGTTCTGACCCTATTACAAATGGAGTTCTTTATCAAGAGGGAAGTGATATTTTTTTTACATCTTCAGGACTCTATATGGTTCGTGCAGTTTGTAAAAGTGAAATGGATGTATTTAGTGAAGTAATAGAAAAAGAGTATCAGGTTGTATTAGTACCAAAAGAAGAAACGGAAAACTTAGAAACAGAAATGCCGATAGAGGAAATGATACAGTGAAAGTTACGATTTTATGCGTAGGAAAAATCAAAGAGAAATTTTATAGAGATGCTATTGCGGAGTATGAAAAACGTTTAAGTCGTTATTGTAAATTAGAAATCATAGAGGTAGCAGATGAAAAAACACCTGACAATGCAAGTGAAACTGTAGAACGTCAGATTAAAGAAAAAGAGGCAGAACGCATAGAAAAGCACTTAAAAGAGGGAGCTTTTGTTTTTGCACTTGCTATTGACGGAAAACAGTTTGATTCCGTAGAATTTTCTGAAGAAATAGAGCGGCTTGGAACAGGTGGTATCAGTCATATTGTATTTTTAATCGGAGGTTCGCTTGGAATGTCGGATACACTTTTAAAACGTGCAGATAGAAAGCTGTCTTTTTCTAAAATGACATTTCCACATCAGTTAATGCGGGTGGTTCTTTTAGAGCAAATCTATAGAGCTTATCGGATTATCAATCATGAACCTTATCATAAGTAGGGGGAAAGGAACTGAACAGTTACGAATATTTTTAGGGAAAACTTCATATATTGAATTATGAGTAAACGAAATCCCTTTAAAATTCATGAACAGGTAATTGAACAGTTAGAGCTTCCCAAGGATTTTTTGCTGGGAGAGGCGATTGTAAATATCACAGGAAGAAAAGAATTATTGATAGAGAATTATAAAGGAATCCTTATATACGAGGATTCCTTTATCAAAATTCAGGCAAAAAACTGTCGAATTCTTGTGACTGGCAGAAATTTGTCTATTCAATACTACACCAACGAGGAAATGAAAATAACAGGTTTTTTTGAACAAATTCAGTACGAATAAGTATGTTTTTGCTTTCTGTTTTAAAATATATACGAGGATATTTACTTGTTCATTTAACCGGCTATGCACCCGAACGCTTTTTGAATATGTGTGGAAAGCGGAATATTTTAATATGGAATTTGGAAAAAACAAAAGATGGATATCGTTTTTTTATTAGTGTGGATGGATATAAATCCTTACGTCCTCTTTTAAAAAAGACTAGGACAAAGGCGAGAATTTTAGAAAAAAGAGGGCTTCCATTTTTTTTATTTCGTTATCGTAGAAGAAAAATGTTTGCTATAGGAGTTTTTGTTTTTTGTGCATTATTATTTTATACATCCAAATTTATATGGAATATTGATGTAAATGGAAATTCCTATTTATCAGAAGAAACTATTCTTGCATTTTTGGAAGAAGAAAATGCAGATTTTGGTACAAAAATTTCAGAAATAGATTGTGCAAAATTAGAAGAACGGTTGCGAAGCAGATATTCAGAAGTGATTTGGACTTCGATTAAAGTTTATGGCACAAAATTGACGGTAGATATTCAAGAAAGTCTGCTTTCAGAGCAATTTTATCAAAATACAGATGAAGAAATCTGTGATATTGTGGCAGCAAAGGACGGAGTGATTACTTATTTGATTACCAGAAAGGGGACACCGTCTGTAAAAATTGGGGAAGAAGTGAAAGCAGGCGATTGTTTGGTTTCTGGTGAAATTGTGATTTATAATGATTTTGGAGAGGTGGCAGGCTATTTGTATGAAAGGGCAGATGCAGATATTTTGGCAAGGGTGGATTACTATTATGAAGAAGTAATTGGGGCAAATTATAAAGAAAAAGTATATTCTGAAGAAATCAGTAAAAATTATGCTTTACAAATTGGTGATTTTGTGATACAAAATCCATTTGGAAAGTATCCCCAAGGGTTATATGAGGAAACGATAGAAAATATCCAGCTTTGTTTAGGTGAAAATTTTTATTTGCCACTCTTTTTTAAAAAAATTTCATATCGTTTTTATGAATTAGTAGAGAAAAAATATACAAAAGAAGACGTAAAAGCACTTGCTGAGGAGCATTTTTTATTGTATTTGCAGAATTTGGAAGAAAAAGGTATTCACATTATAGAAAAAAATGTTATGATAGAAAGCGTGAATCAAAATTATTTGGTAAGCGGTATGGTAAAAGCAGAAGAATCTATTGTGAAATACCAGCCGACAGAGATTCAAAGTGTGGAGTAACATAGCTATAAGGGTACTAAATAGTTACGGAGTAATTATAATTGTGAAAGGGTAGATAGAGGATGAGTTTGACGGAAGTATCTTTAAATTTTCCAATGGAGCATATTGTAAATGTGTTTGGACAATTTGATTCTCATATAAAGAAAATAGAACGTACCTTACATGTGACAGCCATTGTTCGAGAGAATTCGATGAAGCTGGTAGGAAATGAGGTACAGATTCAAAGAGCGGCAAAGGTGTTTTCACAGCTTTTGGAGTTATCAAAAAGGGGAAATGTGATTACAGAGCAGAATGTAAATTATGCACTTTCTCTTGTAATGGAAAATAAAGAAGCTGCTATTGTAGAAATTGATAAAGATTGTATTTGTCATACAATAAATGGGAAGCCTGTAAAACCCAAGACACTTGGACAAAAGACTTATGTGGATGCAATTCGCAATAAAATGATTACGTTTGGCATTGGACCTGCGGGAACAGGAAAAACTTATCTTGCAATGGCAATGGCAATTACAGCTTTTAAAAATGAAGAAGTAGGCAGAATTATTTTAACCAGACCTGCGATTGAAGCAGGAGAAAAATTAGGATTTTTGCCAGGGGATTTACAGAGTAAGGTAGACCCGTATTTACGTCCATTATATGATGCACTTTATCAGATTATGGGTGCAGAAAGCTTTCAGAAAAATATGGAAAAAGGGTTAATCGAAGTAGCTCCATTGGCTTATATGCGAGGACGTACCTTAGACAATGCCTTTATTATCTTGGATGAGGCACAAAATACCACGCCTGCACAGATGAAAATGTTCTTAACCAGAATTGGTTTTGGTTCAAAAGCTGTTATTACCGGTGATGCAACGCAAAAGGATTTAGCACCTGATGTAGTGTCTGGCTTGGATACAGCTTTAAAAGTATTGAAAAATGTAGAGGAAATCGCTCTTTGCGAGTTGACAAGCGTAGATGTTGTCAGACATCCTGTGGTACAAAAAATTGTTAAGGCTTACGAAGATTATGAAGCAAGAAATAAACATTCTCACTATAATAATATTCGTAATACAGGAAATAAGAATAAGAAAAAATCGGAGTAATGAAAAACGCAATGAGCAAATAATAGGGAGGAAATTTCTGTTATGAGTCTATTGATAGAAGCAGAAGTAGAAGTGAAATTTGATTTTGATTATGAATCTTTGGCAAACCGTGTGGTAGAGGCCGCCTTAGATTATGAAGCATTTCCTTATGAATGTGAAGTGAATTTAACCTTGACAGATAACGAGGGAATTTGGGAAATTAATCGGGAGTATCGAAAGATTGATAATCCCACAGATGTCTTGTCTTTTCCAATGTTATCTTATGAAACAGCGGGAGATTTTTCAAAATTAGAAGATGATGATACAAATTTCAATCCTGATACAGGAGAAATTATGCTTGGGGATATTATAATTTCTATTGATAAAGTGTTTGAGCAGGCAAAGAATTATGGGCATAGTACAGAACGTGAGTTTGCTTTTTTGATTTTACATAGTATGCTGCATTTGTTTGGCTATGACCATATGACACCGGACGAGGCAGCAGTTATGGAAGAAAAGCAGAGATGTATTTTGGAAGAAATGCAAATTCTCCGTTGAGGAAAAACAAAAAATGGCTGCAAAAGAGGCTGCAATGCAGCAGAATGAGAGTTAGGGATGAGTGAAAAGAAAAGTAGTACAGGGTTTTTAGTACAGGGTTCGATTTTGGCGATGGCATCGATTATCAGCCGTATTATAGGATTAATTTATCGAATCCCTTTAATTGGAATTATCGGTGACGTTGGTATGGACTATTATGCTACGGCCTTTGAAATTTATAATAATTTGTTAATTATTTCGTCTTATAGTTTGCCATTAGCAGTTTCTAAGCTGGTATCGGCAAATCTATCAAAGGGAAAACGAAAAAATGCGTTTCGTGTATTAAAAGGAGCTGCATTGTTTGCAACGATAACCGGAGGTATAGCTGCATTGATTTTATTCTTTGGAGCAGAATTTTTTACAGAGGCGATGCAGACACCATTTAGTATTTTTGCAGTAAAAGTATTAATTCCGACCTTGGTTATTGTAGCATTGCTTGGTGTATTGCGTGGATTTTTTCAAGGATTAGGAAGTATGATGCCAAGTGCTGTATCACAGATTTTAGAACAGATTGCAAATGCAGTTGTCAGTGTATGGGCAGCGTATGTGCTTTATAATCAGGGTATGAAGATTGGTGCGATACTTGGAAATCAGGAAAATTATGCCGCAGCTTATGGTGCAGCGGGTGGGACACTTGGTACAGGAGCAGGTGCTTTAACGGCATTGCTTTTTTCTGTATTTGTCTTAGTAGTTTATTTATATGCATTAAATAAACGGACAAAAAGTGAAGAAAATACGAGAGTAGATTCATATCAGAAGATTTTCCATACTTTAGTGATTACCATTATTCCGGTATTGTTAAGTACAACGATTTATAATTGTAATACTTTAATTGATATGGCGATTTTTAAGAATATTGCAAATGCACAAGGATATAGTGCATTAGAAATTAGTACATGGAATGGTGTTTATACAGGACGTTATAAGACATTAATTAATGTGCCGATTTCAATTGCTTCTGCTTTGGCTGCTTCGTCGGTGCCTGCATTAACAACAGCTTATACGAAAAAAAATGCAAAAGAGGTGCGATTTCAGATTGCGAGTGCAATTCGTTTTATTATGTTGATTGCGATGCCATGTGCAGTGGGAATGGGAGTTTTGGCAGAACCGATTTTAAAGATGGTACACTTAAATGATGAAACAGGACTTGCTGCTGTAATGCTTCGTTATGGTGCGGTTTCTATTGTATTTTTTTCACTTTCTACTTTATCAAATGGATTATTACAGGGAATTGATAGAATGAAAGAACCTGTGAAAAATGCATTGATTGCTTTAATTCTTCATATTGGTGTATTAGTCGGGTTGATGTATGGATTTAATATGAATATTTATGCAGTGATTTTTGCAAATGCGGCATTTGGTTTGATTATGAGTTTTTTAAATGCCCTTTCGATTAGAAGATATGCAGGATACCGTCAGGAAATTATAAAAACATTTTTAATTCCTGCACTGGCATCCGCATTGATGGGTGTTACGGTATGGGGCGTTCATTATGTATTAGAATATGTGCTTCGAGTGAATTTTATTGCCACAGTGCTTAGTATTGTTATAGGTGCAATGGTGTATTTTGCATTGATGTTATTGTTAAAGGGAATGGGAGAGAAGGAATTACGACGACTTCCAAAAGGTTATTTATTAGTAAGGCTTGCAAAAAAGATGCATCTTTTAAGATAAAATGTGGCTATTTAGAGCTAAGTCAACAATGAGCATAGTTTGTTGCTAAGGAAAGCCTCAAAGAGGCGATTTTGCGAATGGTGTGCTGAATAGTTATGGTAAAATGAATAAAAAAAGAAAATAAGTAAATACTTATCGTATGCAAATAGGAGGTTTTATTTTGAAACGAATAGGTATTTACTTTTTTTGTGTAGTTGCCATTGGATGTGTGACTAGTAGTATTTTATATCGAGAAAACGAAAAAACAAAGGAAATTCAGTTAGAAAAGCAAGAAAAACAGATAGCAGAAGTGAAACAGGAAAGAGGACAGGGAGAAAGTGAAAAATTGATAGAGGTTTCAGAAAATCATTTATCAGGAGAACGCTTTTTAGTAACAGAAGAATATGGATATTTGGTGATATATGACAGGCTTGCAATGAAGCAATATGATGAAACGACAATTCGATTACAGGATTTGCCAAAAGAAATGCAGGGAATGGTAATAGATGGTTTGTATTTCTTAAATGAAGAAGAATTGTATGCGTTTCTTGAGAATTATTCTTCGTAATATGGCAGTTATTTAATTTACGATGTACTAGTTATGTGCGGGTGTGAATTAAGATTGTTTTATTGAATGTTTTCTCTCCTTGTGTTAAAATAGGCAGAGTGGGTAAAAATGCGAGAGGTATACATTTGTGAAACAAGAACAGGAGAAACAGTTTGCTGTGGCGGTCATTGGAGGCGGTGCAGCAGGTCTTATGGCTGCGATTACAGCAGCAAGAATGGGTGTTAGTGTAGTTATTTTAGAACAGAAAGAAAAAACAGGAAAGAAAATTCTTTCTACGGGAAATGGAAAATGTAATTATACAAATGAACGGCAGGGTATTTCCTATTATAGAGGAGAGAACCCTGCATTTGTTGTGTCGGTAATGGAACAGTTTGGCTTTGCAGAAACGGTTGCTTTTTTTGAGGAAATCGGGATAACACCAAAGGTAAAAAACGGTTATTATTATCCTGCAAGTGAGCAGGCTTCGGCTGTTTTAGAAGTGCTTCATTTAGAGGCAAATTATTTACGGATAAGAGAAGTTTGTGATTGTAAAATAAAAAATATAAAACAGACTCAAAAAGGATTTTTCATAGAAACTTCGGCGGGAAATTTTACAGGAGAATGCGTGATTTTTGCGACAGGGCTTTTAGCTGCACCAAAAACAGGGAGTGACGGAAGTGCTTTTCCATTACTTGAAAAGTTTGGACATCATTTTATCGAAATTGTGCCTGCATTAGTTCCTTTATATGCAAAGCAGTCTTTTTTTAAACAGATTGCAGGAATTCGGATAGAGGGTTTGGCAAGACTTTATATCGGAAAAAAAGAAATCGCATCAGAGCGTGGAGAACTGCAATTGACGGATTATGGTGTATCGGGAATTCCAGTTTTTCAGTTAAGTCGTTTTGCAACAAAAGCGTTAAAGCAAGGGAAAAAAGTTCATTTATTAATTGATTTTTTGCCTGATAAAACAAAAGAAGAAACCATCATTTTGTTAGAAAAGCGTTTGCATAAGATAGAACAGAAAAAAACGATGAGTGAGTGTTTGGTTGGGTTGTTTCCAAAGAAGTTAGCAGAAGTATTATTAAAAGAAGCGGGAATTTCATTAGGAGATGTCCCTAAAAAGTTAGAATATGGAAAAATAGAAGCATTGGCAGAGGTAATTAAGAGCCTTTATGTAGATATTACAGGCAGTAAATCCTTTGAACAGGCACAGGTTTGTGCAGGAGGTATTGATACAAGAGAAATCAATCCAAATACGATGGAGTCGAAACTTATTTCGGGGCTTTATTTTGCAGGAGAATTAGTGGATATCGACGGAATGTGCGGCGGCTATAATTTACAGTGGGCATGGTCAAGTGGATATGTGGCAGGATTTCATGCAGCGGTGAAATAGTTGCAAAAAAGTGTAGTGAAAAAACAGGGAGTAAAAATAATGATTCGGATTAATCAGATAAAAATGCCGATTTCCCATACGAAGGAAGAACTATGGGATAGGGCAGCAAAGCTGTTAAAGATAAAAAAAACACAGATTCGTTCTATGGAAATTGTAAAAAAGTCCATTGATGCAAGGAAAAAGCCGGATTTGTATTATGTATACAGTGTCAATGTACTTACTGATAAAGAAGGGGATATTTTAAAAAGGGTGCGTGATAAGAATATCATGTCGATTCAAAAAAAAGAGTATCAACCACAGATTACAGGAAGATTGTCTTTCAAACATCGCCCTGTCATAGTAGGAGCAGGTCCGGCAGGGCTTTTTTGTGCTTATTTGCTGGCAAAAAATGGATGTGCACCGATTTTATTGGAACGGGGAAAGGCCGTAGAAGACAGGAAGGCAGATGTGGAGAAATTCTGGAAAACAGGAATATTAGATACCAATTCCAATGTACAGTTTGGAGAAGGCGGGGCTGGTACGTTTTCTGACGGAAAGTTAAATACTGTGGTTAAAGATGCGAGTGGAAGAAATGTCTTTGTTTTAGAAACATTCGTGAAATTTGGTGCAAAAGAAGAAATTTTATACGACAGTAAACCTCATATCGGAACGGATATATTATGTGAAGTTATTCAAAATATGCGAAAAGACATTCTTCGTATGGGCGGTGAAATTCGTTTCCAGACTTGTGTGACGGATTTAAAGATAGAAGATGGTAAAATTTGTGCCGTAGAATGTAATCAAAAAGAATGGATAGAAACAGAAGTGTGTGTATTGGCACTTGGGCATAGTGCAAGAGATACGTTTGCGATGCTGCTTCAACATCAATTAGAGATGCTTCCAAAATCTTTTGCAGTTGGTTTTCGTGTGGAACATCCACAAAAAGAGATGAATGAAATTCAGTATGGAGAAAAATATGCCAAAAAACTTCCAGCAGCACCGTATAAGGTGACAGCCAATTTAGAAAATGGCAGAGGGGTGTATTCTTTTTGTATGTGTCCTGGGGGATATGTGGTAAATGCTTCCTCCGAAGAAAAAAAAGTGGCAGTCAATGGCATGAGCTATGCTGCAAGGGATAGTAAAAATGCAAATAGTGCGATTATTGTATCTGTTACACCGGAAGATTTTGGAGAAACGGATGCATTGGCAGGAGTACGGTTTCAGCAAAAATTAGAAGAACAAACTTATCAGTTAGCACAGGGAAAAATTCCGCAGCAGTTATTTGGCGATTACTGTGCTAATCAAGTGTCAAAATCATATGGAAGTTATGAGAGTGAAACAAAGGGAGAGAGGCAGTTTGCTAATTTACGCGGTCTGCTTCCAAATGAAATAGAAACGTCTTTTATAGAGGGAATGCATGTTTTTGCAAAGGCAATTCCAAATTTTGATAGGGAGGATGCGATTTTATCAGCAATTGAGAGCAGAACGTCCTCGCCTGTTCGGATTAGCAGAAATGAGGAATTTTTATCGAATATAGAGGGGATTTATCCATGTGGCGAGGGTGCAGGCTATGCAGGAGGCATTACTTCCGCAGCGATAGATGGCTTAAAAGTGGCAGAAGCAATTATAAAATATAAAACAATTCAAAAGTGAGGATTTGTTGTGGCAGAATATACACCAATGATGCGTCAGTATTTACAGACAAAGGAAGAATATAAAGATTGTATCTTATTTTATCGTTTGGGTGATTTTTATGAAATGTTTTTTGATGATGCAATTTTAGTATCGAGAGAATTAGAACTCACTCTGACAGGAAAACAGTGTGGCATGGAGGAACGAGCTCCAATGTGCGGTGTACCTCATCATGCTGTAGAAGGTTATTTAAACCGTCTGGTGGCAAATGGGCATAAGGTAGCTATTTGTGAACAGGTAGAAGACCCAAAGACAACGAAGGGTATTGTAAAGCGTGAAGTGGTACGTGTGGTAACACCGGGAACAAATATGGATGCAGCCGTTTTAGACGAGTCCAAAAATAATTATATGATGTGTATTGTATACATGGAAGATAAGTATGGTGTTGCGATTGCAGATGTTTCTACGGGCGATTTTTATATGACGGAAGTAGAGAATGAACGGAAACTTTTAGATGAAATTCACAAGTTTTCTCCATCGGAAATTGTCTGCAATGAGAGTTTTTATATGAGTGGCGTGGATTTAGAGGAGATGCGTCATAGGCTTATGATTACGATTTATGCATTGGAATCGTGGTATTTTAGTGATGAAACAACGATGACAGCCATAAAAGAGCATTTTAAAGTAAATAGTATCGAAGGGCTTGGATTAAAGGATTATGTAAATGGAACAATTGCAGCAGGTGCATTATTACGGTATTTGCATGAAACACAGAAAAATTCTTTGGAACATATTTCAGCCATCCGTCCGTATTCCACAGGAAAGTACATGATTTTAGACAGCTCTACCAGAAGAAATTTGGAATTGGTAGAAACACTGCGGGAAAAACAAAAACGAGGTTCTCTGCTTTGGGTTTTAGATAAAACAAAAACAGCAATGGGAGCGCGTATGCTTCGTTCCTATGTAGAACAGCCTTTGATTGAAAAAGCAGAAATCGAAAAACGACAGGATGCAATTGAGGAAATTAATAAACATATTATTACAAGGGAAGAATTGAGGGAGTACTTAAATCCAATTTATGACTTAGAACGGTTGATTACCCGCGTTACTTATATGACGGCAAATCCGAGGGACTTAATTGCATTTAAACATTCGATAGCAATGCTTCCTCCGATTAAAACTTTGTTAAATGATTATCAATGTGAAATATTACTACAGATACAGGAAGAAATGGACACCTTAGAAGAACTTCATGCACTGATTGAATCAGCTATTTTAGAAGAACCTCCAATCAGTGTCAGAGAAGGAGGCTTGATAAAAGATGGTTATTTTGAAGAAGTAGATAATTATCGAAAAGCGAAAACAGAGGGGAAAACATGGCTTGCCCAGTTAGAAGCAAAAGAGCGGGAAAAAACAGGGATTAAAAATTTAAAGATTAAATATAATAAGGTATTTGGGTATTATTTAGAAGTGACCAATTCCTATAAAGATTTGGTACCGGATTATTTTACCAGAAGACAGACCCTTGCAAATGCAGAACGTTATATTACGCCGGAATTAAAAGAGTTAGAAGAAATGATTTTAGGTGCAGAGGAGAAGCTGGTTAATTTAGAATATGAACTGTTTTGTCAGGTGCGCAATGCCATTGCAGAAGAAGTGGTACAAATTCAAAAAACAGCAAAAGCCATTGCAAAATTAGATACCTTCCTTTCTTTGGCAGTTGTAGCAGATGTAAATCGTTATTGCAGACCAAAAATAAATGAAAACGGCTTGATTGATATTAAAGAAGGACGGCATCCTGTGGTAGAAAAAATGATTCCAAATGATATGTTTATCACAAATGATACCTATTTAGACAATCATTCTCACCGTATTTCCATCATTACAGGACCAAATATGGCAGGTAAATCGACCTATATGAGACAGACAGCATTAATTGTTTTGATGGCACAGATTGGAAGCTTCGTGCCTGCTGCTTCTGCAAAAATCGGCATTGCAGACCGTATTTTTACGCGTGTGGGAGCATCGGATGACCTTGCAAGCGGACAGAGTACATTTATGGTGGAAATGAATGAGGTTGCCAATATTTTACGGAATGCAACCAGTAATTCACTGCTTATTTTGGATGAAATCGGGAGAGGAACGAGTACCTTTGACGGTCTTAGCATTGCATGGGCAGTAGTGGAGCATATTAGTAATCCAAAGCTTTTAGGAGCAAAGACTTTATTTGCTACCCATTACCATGAATTGACGGAATTAGAAGGAAAACTTCACAATGTCAATAATTATTGTATTGCGGTAAAAGAAAAAGGTGATGATATTGTATTCCTTCGTAAAATTGTAAAAGGCGGTGCCGATAAGAGTTATGGAATTCAGGTAGCAAAACTTGCAGGTGTGCCTGACTCTGTCATTGAACGTGCGAAACAGATTGTGGACAAATTAATTGAGAATGATATTGCTTCTGTAGCAAGAGGCATTGAAGTCGAAAGCCATGGGAAAAAAAAGAAGAAAAAAGAAGTATTAGATGAAGTGGATTTGGCACAGATGTCTTTGTTTGATACCATGGGGAATGATAAGATTATTGAAGAATTAAAAAATGTAGATGTAGCAAATATGACACCGATGGAAGCAATGAATAAACTGTTTGAATTACAGAATAAAGTGAAAAATCGGTGGTAAATGGAGAAGCGTATGCCGACAATTCAAGTATTAGACCAACAAACGATTGATAAAATTGCAGCAGGAGAAGTGGTGGAACGCCCTTCTTCCGTAGTAAAAGAATTGGTAGAAAATGCCATTGATGCGAAAGCAACTGCGGTGACGGTAGAAATTAAGGAAGGCGGGATTTCATTTATCCGTATTACAGATAATGGCTGTGGAATCGAAAAAGACCAAATTCCATTGGCATTTTTACGGCATTCTACCAGTAAAATTAAGTCCGTAGAGGATTTAGTAACAATTTCTTCACTTGGATTTCGCGGGGAAGCACTTTCAAGTATTGCAGCAGTGTCACAGGTGGAATTGATTACAAAGACCTATCAGGATTTGACTGGCACAAGATATGTTATCGAAGGCTCGAAGGAGATTGTTTGTGAAGAAATTGGTGCACCGGAGGGAACGACCTTTCTTGTAAAAAATTTATTTTTTAATACCCCTGTCAGAAGAAAGTTTTTAAAAACAGCACAGACAGAGGGAAATTATATTGCAGATTTAATGGAGCGTATGGCATTATCGCATCCGAATATTTCGTTTAAATTTATCAACAATGGACAGACAAAACTTCATACATCCGGAAATGGTAATAAAAAAGATTTGATATATCATATTTTTGGCAGAGATATTACCAGTTCTCTTATCGCTATAAATGAAAAGACAGAATATTTTGAAATCGATGGTTTTATCGGAAAACCAAATGTGTCACGCGGCAATCGTAATTATGAAAATTATTTTATTAATGGACGTTATATCAAAAGCAATTTAATAGCAAAGAGTATCGAAGACGGTTATAAGGGATTTTTGATGCAGCATCAGTATCCGTTTTGTGTGTTATATATTGGTATGAATAGTGAATTATTGGATGTGAATGTACATCCAACGAAAATGGAGCTTCGGTTTACGCAGAATGAAGAAATTTATAAATTCTTGTATGAAATTATAAAAAATGCAGTTTCAAAGAAAGAATGGATACAGCAGGTGCCTGTCAAAGAAGAAAAAAAACAGGAAAAACGACAGATAGAAAAAGCAGCACCGGAACCATTTGAGGTAAGAAGACTTGCTGAAACCAGACAAGAGAATGTTAATCTTTTCACAAATGAACAGGCCAAAAGAAATGAAATGTTTTTAAATGAACGGAAGATAAATGAAATTCGTAAAGCAGTGTCAATAGACAGTCCTTATGAAGCGAAGTATTCGCAGAAGTATTCGGGAAAATATTCCGATAGAGTGAGAGAAAATTCTCAAATGGAAGATGTTAGCATGGGGTCTAATCATGCATCAGACGTATTTGAACGCTTGTCGAAACGCTCAAACGGAATGATTGTGAGAAAAGAGACGGTAAGTGAAGGTTTAGAAAAAGAACAGAAATTAAATACAGAACTGTGGCAGCAGAGTGCAGCAGCAGTGCAGATTTACGAACAACAGAGTTTGGAAGCTTTAGATACAGGTTTTCTTACCCAAACAGCTCGGAAAAAGCATAAAATCATTGGTCAGCTTTTTGATACTTATTGGTTAATTGAGTATGAAGAAAAGTTATTTATCATAGACCAGCATGCAGCCCATGAAAAGGTACTTTATGAGCAGACAATGAAGAAATTGAAAAATAAGGCATTTGCTTCACAGACGATAAGTCCGCCCATTATTTTGACTTTAAATAACGAAGAAGAAGCTGTTATCTCCAAATATCGGGAAGAATTTTTAACCTTTGGTTATGAAATTGAGCCTTTTGGAGGAAAAGAATATGCAATTACAGCAATTCCGGCAGATTTTACAGATGTGGATATGAAATCCATGTTTGTTGACCTATTATCTGATTTTACATCGTCAGGCTGTGAGCAGACACCGATTTTAATTCTTGAAAAAGTTGCTTCCATGTCATGTAAAGCAGCAGTAAAGGCACATGATAAGTTAAGTTTTGCTGAAGCAGAGCATTTAATAGATACGTTATTGACTTTAGAAAATCCTTATCAGTGTCCGCACGGAAGACCAACTATTATTTCTATGACAAGATATGAATTAGAAAAGAAATTTAAACGAATAGTTTAAAGCGAAAGGTATTTAGATTATGAAAGACAGAAAACCATTTATTGTATTAACAGGTCCGACGGCAGTCGGGAAAACAGCACTTTCTATTGCATTGGCAAAAGCAGTGAACGGTTCTGTGATTTCTGCGGATTCTATGCAGGTATATAAGTATATGGACATTGGTTCTGCAAAAATTATGCCGGAGGAAATGGAAGGTGTGAAGCATTATCTGGTGGATGAATTAGAGCCGGAAGAAGAATTTCATGTAGTGCGTTTTACAGAACGTGCGAAAGAATGTTTAGAGGAAATTTATGCAGAGGGAAAGGTGCCGATTATTGTGGGTGGTACAGGTTTTTATATTCAGGCATTGTTATATGATATTGATTTTTCCAAACAGGATGCAGATAGTGAATACAGAGAAGAATTAGAACATTTGGCAAAGGAAAAGGGCGCAGAATATTTGCATGAAAAGTTAAGAGAAGTAGATCCTGCATCTGCGGAAAACATTCATGCGAATAATATAAAACGTGTGATTCGTGCATTGGAATTTTATCATTTGACAGGAACAAAGATTTCAGAACACAATGAAACGGAACGGCAGAAAGAGTCTCCTTACAATTTTGCCTATTTTGTTTTAACGGATGAAAGAGCAAAGCTTTATGAACGTATTGACAAACGGGTAGATATTATGGTAGAAAAAGGTCTGATAGAAGAAGTAAAAAAACTAAAGGACATGGGCTATCATAGAGAAATGGTGTCAATGCAGGGATTAGGCTATAAAGAAATGTTGGATTATTTGGATGGAAAATTGACCTTAGAAGAAGCAGTTTATATTATCAAAAGAGAAACCAGACATTTTGCAAAACGCCAGTTGACATGGTTCCGACGAGAAGATGATGTCATTTGGTTTGATAAAAATGCATATCATCATTCTGAGGAAGCAATTCTTTCGGAGATGATAAAAATACTGAAGGAGAAAAAAATTATATGTTAATAGAAGAATACAAACGTCTCGGAATTTCAGAAGAAGTATATCGTTTTGGAGAAAAAATCGAAGAACGTTTGGAAAAACGTTTTAAAGAAATTGATAAGCGGGCAGAATATAACCAAATGAAGGTAATTCGTGCGATGCAGGAAAATCGGGTAAGCGCAGAGTGTTTTAATACTTCTTCCGGTTACGGTTATAACGATTTAGGGAGAGATACCTTAGAAAAGGTATATGCATCCTGCTTTAAGGGAGAAGATGCACTGGTAAGACCACAGATTACTTGTGGAACACATGCATTAGCGCTTGCTTTGATGTCAAATTTAAGACCTGGAGACGAACTCTTATCTCCGGTTGGAAAGCCTTATGATACATTAGAAGAAGTAATTGGCATTCGTAAATCCAAAGGTTCTCTTGCAGAATATGGCATTACTTATCGTCAGGTAGACTTACTTATCGATGGAACCTTTGATTACGAGGGAATTAAAAAGGCAATCAACGAACGTACGAAATTAGTAACCATTCAGCGTTCCAAAGGCTATGCAACAAGACCAACCTTTTCCGTAGACCAGATTGGAGAATTGGTGGCTTTTGTGAAGAATATCAAACCAGATATTATCTGTATGGTAGATAACTGTTATGGAGAATTTGTAGAAGAAAAAGAACCGTTAGAAGTAGGTGCTGATATGATAGTAGGTTCTTTGATTAAAAATCCGGGCGGCGGACTTGCACCAATCGGCGGTTATATCGTAGGAAAAAAAGAATGCGTAGAAAACGCTGCCTATCGTTTGACGTCGCCTGGACTTGGAAAAGAAGTAGGAGCTTCTTTGGGTGTTATTCAGTCCTTCTATCAGGGATTGTTTTTAAGTCCTACGGTGGTAAGCGGTGCATTAAAGGGAGCTATTTTTGCGGCAAATATTTTTGAAGATTTGGGATTTGATGTCATTCCAAATGCTGTTGAATCCAGACACGATATTATTCAGGCTGTTACCTTCCATAATGCTGATGCTATGATTGCATTTTGTGAAGGAATTCAGGCAGCGGCACCAGTGGATAGTTATGTGACACCGGAGCCATGGGCAATGCCGGGATATGACAGCGATGTCATTATGGCAGCAGGAGCATTTGTACAGGGGTCTTCGATTGAATTAAGTGCAGATGGACCGGTAAAACCACCATATTCCGTTTATTTTCAGGGTGGCTTAACTTGGTATCATGCAAAATTAGGAATTCTTATGGCTTTACAAAAACTTAAAGAACGAAATCTTGTTAATATAGAAGAATTATGCTAAAATAAAAAATGTGGCGACTTGTAACTATAAATAGTTACCATGATTGATAAATTTCGGGGAAAGTAGTAAGGAGATTTATGAATCAGAATACAACCATCAAAGATTTACCAGATTCAGAGAAGCCATATGAAAAATTTTTAAATTATGGACCAGAAGCATTAAGTGATGCAGAATTATTAGCTGTGATTATAAAATCTGGCACAAGTGGATTAAAATCCGTAGAAGTTGCACAGAATTTTCTAAATCAAAAAAATCATAATCTAATGAACCTGTATGACGTATCTTATGAAGAAATGCTTAAAATGAGGGGCATTGGAAAGGTAAAAGCAATTCAATTAAAATGTATTGCAGAATTATCCAATCGTATTACAGCGACAAGGTATATTCAAAAGGTCGCATTACGGGATGCTCATTCTATCGCCATTTATTTTATGGAGAAGCTTAGGCATGAAGCACAAGAACAGCTTGTTTTGTGTATGTTTGATACCAAATGCCGTTTGATTGGCGATGAGTTGATTTCAAAAGGCAGTGTAAACAGCTCAATTGTGCCGCCGAGGGAGATTTTTATTACGGCATTGAAAAAAGGTGCAGTGCATATTGTATTGCTTCACAATCATCCAAGCGGCATAGCAGCACCCTCCAAAGAGGACGATAATGCAACCAGACGGATTGCAGAATGTGGACAAATGATAGGAATTCCTTTATCTGACCATATTATTATTGGAGACCATAATTATTATAGTTATCGGGAATCTGGATTACTTTAGAAAAGTTTGGGAGAGAAACATGAATAACAATATTTACGGAATTGACCTTGGCACTTGCAATATGAAGGTATTTTGTAAGGCCACAAATAAGATAATTAACGAGAAAAATACAGTTGCATTAGTAAACAAAAACCAGATTTACGCATATGGAGATACGGCCTATGCGATGTATGAAAAAGCACCGGAATTTATTAATGTCGTATTCCCTGTAAGTTGTGGTGTTATTTCAGAAATGAACATTTTACAGAACGCATTACAGGAATTTTTAGAAAAACAGATGAAGGGAAAATTAAGAGGCTCTGAATTTATTGTTGCAGTACCAACAGATATTACAGATGTAGAGAAAAGAGCGTTTTTTGAAATTTTCTACAAGAGTAAATTAAAACCAAAAACAGTTTTATTATGTGAAAAACCAATTGCAGATGCAGTAGGTCTTGGACTGGACGTAAACGAACCGACAGGTATTATGGTAGTTGACTTAGGGGCAGATACAACAGAAATTTCTGTTATTTCACTTGGCGGTCTTGTATTAAGTGAATTATTACACTTTGGCGGCAATCGTATTGACGAGTCCATTATTACCTTTGTTAAGCGTAAATACAACCTTTTAATCGGCCAGAAAACAGCACAGGCGTTAAAAGAGGAATTGGGTTCAGGTGTGCCTGGTAATACCAATACAATGGTAATTGTAGGCAGAGACGTAGTAAGCGGTCTTCCGATTGAAATGGAGATTTCAGGTGAAGTGATTTACGAAGCGATAAAGGATAACTTAAATACCATTTGTAGTGCGATTAAACGAATTCTTGAAAAAACACCTCCGGAATTAGCAAAGGATATCATTCATTCCGGAATCTATATTACAGGAGGCGGTTCTAAGATTCACGATTTGGATGTATTATTTAAAGAAATCACAAATATTCAGATTAATACATGTGAAGAACCGGAAGAATGTGTGGTACGCGGTTTGATGAAGATTGTAGCAGACAGTAAGTTTAAGCACCTTGCTTTTAGTATGAGAAATAAGATTTTAAAATAAATAGAGGACGTCTATGAAAAAACGTAAAAAAAAGAGGAAGGTAACCTCTAAATACCTGTTGTTTATGCTGACAGGTGTCTGTACTTTAACTATGTTACTGAGTTTTACATTAAATATATCCGGCGGACCGTTAAATACGGCGGCCGGTTATGTTTTTATTCCTATGCAAAAGGGAATAAATCAGGTTGGTGGCTGGATTTTAAATCAGGCAAATCATTGGGAAAATTTAAGTGCATTGATTGCTGAAAATGAAGCGTTGAAAGAAAAAGTAGAACAGTTGACCATAGAAATGAATACCATAAAACTGGAACGTTATGAGTTGGAAAATCTGCGTAAACTATATGAGCTTGACCAAAAATATCCTGACTATGATAAAGTTGCGGCAAATGTTATCGGAAAAGATGCTGGAAATTGGTTTTGGAATTTCACAATTGATAAAGGTGCAGCAGACGGTATTGAAAAAGGCATGAATGTAATGGCAGGAAGCGGTTTGGTCGGAATTGTTTCAGATGTAGGACCAAATTTTGCAAAGGTAAAAGCTATCATTAGTGATACCAGCAAAGTAAGCGGTATGGTATTGACTACTTCAGATAATTTGATTGTAAATGGAAGTCTGCAGAAAATGAACGAAAATATGACAATTGAGTTTAGCGGATTGAATGACAGGGATAATAAAGTATTAGTAGGTGACCCGGTTGTAACCTCTTATGTATCGTATGATTATCAGCAGGGGATTTTAATCGGTTATATCAGTGAAATTACGACAGATTCCAATAACTTGACACGTTCAGGTACCATTACGCCTGCAGTTGATTTTGAGCATATTGAAGAAGTATTGGTAATCTTAAATAAAAAGCAAACAACGGAGGAGTAGCGTGAAACGAAAAATAACTGTGGCAGTCATTATTATCCTATGTTATCTATTACAAAGTACCTTATTTCAAACTTTGTCTTTTGCAGGGATTTCGCCAAATCTTTTGGTTGTAGTGGCATCTGCATTTGGATTTATGAGAGGGAAAAAGGAAGGCATTTGGATTGGATTTTTCTGCGGTCTTTGTATGGATATTTTTTCCAGTGGTGTATTTGGAGTTTATACTCTGCTTTATATGTATGTCGGATTTTTAAATGGCTATTTCCGAAAACTTTTTTATCCGGAGGATATTAAATTACCTATGTTTTTAATTGCAGGAAGTGATTTGATTTATAATTTAGCAGTTTATTTCTTTCTGTTTTTATTTCGGAGTAAGTTTGAATTTAGATTTTATTTGATGCATATTATTCTGCCGGAGTTGGTTTATACAATGCTTGTTACCATTGTATTATATATGATTTTGTTGAAAATCAACGAAGATTTAGAGTTGATGGAAAAGAGGAGTGCAAAGAAGTTTGTCTGATAATATAAAAGAATTTTTTCGAGAATTAAAAAAATCACGTATTTGGGTTTATATTTTGGTATTTGTTGTTGTTTATTCGATTTTGCTTGGCCGAATGTTTTATTTGCAAGTTATTATGGGAGAACAGTACCAAAATGATTATACTTACAGTATTGTAAAGGAACGAACGATAAATAGTTCGAGGGGTAATATTTATGACCGCAATGGAAAACTGCTTGCTTATAATGAACTTGCCTATACGATTACAATAGAAGATAATGGTTCGTATGATTCGACAAAGGATAAAAACGAGCAGATAAATGCCATGATTGCAGAAATCATTACGGAAATCGAAAAGAATGGCGATTCTATTACAAATAATTTTAAGATAGCTTATAATGAGGACGGTACTTATTCTTATACGGTAAGTGGTACATCCTTAAAGCGTTTCCTTGCCGACGTTTATGGACATACTTCGACTTCTACTTTAGGGTATGATGAGGACCTAGGATATGACTTGGCAAATGCGACACCTGAGCAGGTCATGGAATATTTAATGACAAATAAATATAAATTTCAAGTAAGTGAAGAATATGGTAAGGAATTGGCATATAAAATTACTGTTATCCGTTATGCAATGTCTGAAAAAGCATATCAGAAGTATATTTCAACAACAATTGCAACGGAGGTTTCTGATGAGTCGGTTGCCTATATCAGTGAAAATGCATATCGTCTGCAAGGAATTGAAGTAGTGGAAGATACTATAAGGCGTTATGACCATAGTGAATATTTTGCTGCAATTATTGGTTATACAGGAAAAATTTCGGCAGAAGAATATGAAGCCTTGTCGGCTGAAAATGATGGTTATACCTTACAGGATGTCATTGGTAAAGCAGGAATTGAGCAGGTGATGGATACCTATTTACAAGGAACAAAAGGCTATGAAAAGCTGTATGTGGATTACCTTGGAAAAACGATTGAAATTATCGAACGAGAAGAACCGATTGCTGGAAATGACGTTTATTTATCTATTGATGCTGATTTAACCATTGCTGCTTATGATTTGTTGGAGCAGGAGGTAGCTGGAATTGTTTATTCTAATATAGAAAATTATCGTTCTGATATTCCAATTCCTATTACAGATGTCTACTTTGCACTAATTAATAATAGTGTCATTGATATTGACCATTTTACAAAAGAAGATGCACAGCCGAATGAAAAGGCTGTTTATTCGGCATTTTTAATTCGTCAGGAAGAAGTACTTTCGATGATGGAGGCAGAATTTTTTGGTTCAAATGCAACTCCGTTTGGAAGTATGAATGAGGAAATGCAGGATTATGTTACTTATATTATTAATTATTTAAAACAGAATGAAATTTTAGATACTTCTTTGATTGATAAATCCGACAGTGTCTATAAAGAATGGCAGGCAGGCAATAGCAGTATTCAGACCTATCTGACACAGGCAATTGCAAAAGGCTGGATTGATATTACAGAGTTTACGATTGATAGTAAATATTCGGATGCTTCAGAAGTTTATGAAGCGTTATGTCAGGATGTTTTTGAAGATATCAAAAATAGTAATGCTTTTTCTAAAATTATCTATCAATATATGGTAGAAGCAGGCAGAGTAACAGGAAAGCAGATTTGTTTGATTTTATATGAACAGAATGTTTTGCCTTATGATGACGAGGCGGTATCAGGATTAGAGAACGGTGTATTTAGTCCTTTGAGTTTTATGAAGGAAAAAATTCAAAATTTGGAAATTACACCTGCACAGCTTGCCCTAGACCCTTGTACGGGTTCGTGTGTGCTTACTAATGTAAATACAGGGGAAGTATTGGCAGTGGTAAGTTATCCGGGCTATGATAATAACCGTTTAGCAAATACGATTGATTCAGAATATTACAATGCGTTACAGAAGGATTTGACCAATCCATTTTATAATAAGGCGACACAGGAGAGAACGGCTCCGGGTTCTACTTTTAAAATTATCACTGCGGCAGCAGGGTTAAATGAAGGTGTGATTGATTTGTCTACAGAGATTTATGATAAAGGAGCTTATGAGCATGTGAGTAACCATCCAAGATGCTGGATTTATCCGTCCAGTCATGGAAGTATTAATGTTTCCGAAGCAATTCGTGATTCGTGTAACTATTTCTTTTACGAAGTGGGCTATCGTTTAAGTACAAATAATTATCTGTCTAAATATAGCGAGGAGCTTGGTATTGAAAAGATTAAAGAATATGCTTCCCTTTTTGGCTTGGATGAAACCAGTGGCGTAGAAATCACGGAAAATAGTCCACAGATAGCAGATGAATATCCTGTTATGGCTGCAATCGGACAAAGTAATAATAACTTTACAACGGTTCAGCTTGGAAGATATGTTACAGCTATTGCAAATAGCGGTACAGTTTATGATTATACTGTTTTGAGTAAGGTATGTGATAAAGATGGAAATGTGTTAGAGTCTTTTGAACCGAATGTACGCAATACGATTGATTTCTTAAATCAAGCAGAATGGGATGCATTACATGCAGGTATGCGGATGGTGGTAGAAAATTCTTCCCATTTCCGTAAATTCCCGGTTGCCGTAGCGGGTAAAACAGGTACGGCACAGCAGGATTTAAGACGTTCTAACCATGCACTTTTTGTTGGATATGCACCTTATGAAAATCCGGAGATTTCCATTGCAACCCGTATCGCATTTGGTTATACGTCATCAAATGCGGCACATTATGCAAGAAATGTATTGGCATATTATTTTGAAGTGGAAGATGCCAATACACTCTTAGATGGACAGGCATCCGTTATCAGTGGTGCAAGTAATGCCGTAACAGATTAGATTTCGGAAGTGATACTGCAATGTAGGTCTGGGCATTTATAATAATAGCAGCAGCGCTAAACGCTGTTCTAAATAAATTGTAGGAGGTCTTTTTAGAATGGGTGAAGTTATCACATTCACTTCAGGAAAAGGCGGCGTTGGTAAGACAACAACCACTGCAAACGTCGGAGTAGGGCTTTCACAGTTAGATAAAAAGGTTGTGTTGATTGATACAGATATTGGTTTACGCAACTTAGACGTAGTTATGGGCTTAGAAAATCGAATCAGGTACAATTTAGTAGATGTTTTATGTGGCAGATGCCGAATAAAACAGGCGCTTATCCGTGATAAACGTTTTCCAAACCTGTATATTATTCCTTCTGCCTGCGTGAAGGAACATACAAGATTAAGCAAAACACAAATGCTTCATTTGCTGGAAGAATTGAGAGAGGAATTTGATTATATTTTAATTGATTCACCGGCAGGAATTGATGAAGGATTTGAATTAGCAATCGCAGGAGCAGACCATATAGTAGTGGTGACAACACCGCAGGTTGCAGCAGTCCATGATGCAGACTGTGTATTACGCATGATAAAAAAGAATCCGAAGTTTCGATGTTCACTTTTATTAAATGCTTATCAGGAACAGATGGCAAAAGAGGGAAATATGCTTCGGATTGAAGATGTGACAAGTCTTTTAAATACCGAATTATTAGGAGTGGTATTTGAGGATGCACAGGTGATTATTGCACAAAATCATGGAGAGCCGATTTATGGAAGAAAGAGTAAGTCAGAAATTTGCTACTCGAACATTTGTTCTAGAATTCTTGGGGAGGAGATTTCACTTCCAAAAGAAAAGAAAAAAAGAAATCAATTTCGCTTTTTCTTTGATTTGAAAATGGCAAAACGGAGGGAAATGGTATGAAACGAATTACATCAGCTTTTCAAGCAACCTCTGGAACAGTTGCATTAGAGCGTTTAAAGTGCATGATGAATGAAGAAAAGTGTAAAATTGATGAAGATACAATGGAATCGATTCGCAGGGATGTTGGAAACATTGTATTAAAATATGTTGACATAGAGCCTGATGATGTTGATATTAAAGTAACCATTCAAAGCAGGTCAAAACAATTGCTGTTTTGAGCGATTTAAGATTATTTTGAAAGAGTACAAAAAGAAAATAAGATGTTAAAACAATATAAATTAGAAAATTACAAGTTCATATTAGTTATCCTGGTAGTCGCACTAAATATCCTTGGTATTTTATTAGTTGGAAGTGCAAGACCGGCTTTGATGAGTAAACAGCTCTTAGGAATGATAGTTGGGATTGTTCTTATGGTGGTGATATCGTTGATTGACTATCGTTTTGTGTTAAAGCATTCTTGGGCAATTTATAGTGTGATGCTGGGACTTTTATTAGCCGTTATTTTAGTAGGTGACAGTTCCGGTGGTGCGCAGCGCTGGATTGACTTAAAATTTATGAGATTTCAGCCTTCGGAGATTGCCAAAATTCTTGTGATTTTGTTTTTTGCACAGTTTTTTACGAAATATGAAGAACAGATTAGTACGTTTCGGACGATTGTAACATCATTTGCATTGGTAGGAGTTCCGCTTGTCTTAATTTTGGCACAGCCTGATTTATCGACAAGTATTACAACGGCATCTATCTTTGTTTCTATGCTTTTTGTAGCAGGAATTAGTTACAAAATAGTAGGAACAGTGCTGGCAATTGCAATTCCTACAATTAGTGCATTTTTTGTGATGATAAAAACAGATACGGTTCCGTTTTTAAAAGAATATCAGTTACGCCGTATTCTTGCATGGCTTTATCCGGAGCGTTATCCGGATATTGCATATCAGCAGCAAAATTCCATTATGGCAATTGGTTCGGGACAGATATGGGGAAAGGGATTAAATAATACAGAAGCAACATCTGTTAAAAATGGAAATTTTATTTTAGAGCCTCAAACAGACTTTATTTTTGCCGTAGCAGGGGAAGAACTTGGATTTATAGGTACGGCTGCAATTATTCTTCTCTTGCTTTTCATTGTAATTGAGTGTATATTTATTGCTAGGAAAGCAAATGATTCCGCAGGAAAATTAATCTGTTGCGGATTCGCTGCACTGGTAGGATTTCAGAGTGCTATTAATATTTCAGTTACAAGCGGCTTATTACCAAATACAGGTCTTCCACTTCCATTTGTCAGCTATGGTCTTACATCTTTGTGGTCGCTGTACATAGGAGTCGGATTTGTTTTAAATGTCGGCTTACAGTCAAGAAAACACTAAATGGAGGGTAATACGAATGAATATTGGACTTATCGCACATGATTCAAAAAAGAAATTGATGCAGAATTTTTGCATTGCATATCGAGGCATTTTAGCAAAAAATGACTTATATGCAACAGGTACAACGGGGCGTTTAATTGAGGAGGTAACAAACTTAAATGTTCATAAATATTTGGCAGGACATTTGGGTGGAGCTCAGCAGCTTGGAGCACAGATTGAGCATAACGAAATTGACCTTGTTATTTTTTTAAGAGAGCCTTTGACTCCAAAGTCACATGAGCCGGATGTAAATAACGTAGTACGTTTATGCGATACACATAATATACCATTAGCAACCAATCTTGCTACTGCAGAGCTTCTGATTAAATCGTTAGATAGAGGAGATTTAGAGTGGCGTGAAATGTACAAATAAAAGAAAAATACAGGTCATACTGTTTTTAGTAGCAGTATTCTATTTGGCAGGGTGTAAAGGGAAGGATACGGTTAGCTATGAAAATCCTTATAATTTATATGAAACATCCAGCTCTTATGGAATTACAAATAAGAAAAGTAATATGAATGTAGGATTTTTTTCCACTGGTTTGTGTGTAGCAGAAGATGTAAATGTGGGGGTGGAAGAAGTACATTCTTCTGTTGCAGGTGCAGCGGGTACTTTTAATTTAGCATCAAAAACAGTTACTTATGCACAGAATATTTACGATAAAATGTATCCTGCAAGTACAACAAAAATTATGACCTGTTATTTGGCAATTAAATATGGAGATTTAGCAGACCAAGTTGTTGTAAGTGCGAATGCCGCAAATCAGCCTTCGGATGCTTCGGTGTGCCATATTAAGGAGGGCGATGTTTTATCGCTTCAGGATTTATTATATGGCTTAATGCTTTCTAGTGGTAATGATGCTGCAATTGCGATTGCAGAGCATATTTCAGGAACAGAACAGGCATTCGTGGAATTAATGAATAAAGAAGCCTTAGCAATGGGTGCAAGTTGTACCAGCTTTAGAAATCCGCATGGGATGCCGGCAGAAAATCATTACACTTCCGTATATGATTTATATTTGATGATTTCAAAGGCATCGAACTATCAGATATTTACGGATATTATCCATGCAGAAAGTTATACGGCATCTATTACAGATAAGGATGGAAATACCAAGGAACAGGAATGGAAAAATACCAATCGTTATTTAACAGGAAAAGCAACCGTTCCTGAAGGAATCACTGTAATTGGTGGTAAAACAGGTACAACAGGTGAAGCTGGTTATTGTTTGGTTCTGCTTTCACAGAATACATTGAATGAAACAATCGTTTCCGTTGTTCTAAAAGCAGACGGTCCGTCGAACTTATATTTATTAACAGGGGAAATTTTAAGTCAATTTAATAATTAGTAGTTGTTTTTTATGTGCATATATACTATAATTAGTATTACATAATCAACTGTTTTTATTCATACATAACAATTTTATAGTAATAGTTCAGCCGTAGACAATATAATAGGCGAAGTCGCCTTTGCGAATGGCGTGGGCTGAACTGTTATATTTAAATATTGAATTTATTGAAAAAAACAGGGAATACTAGGAGGAAATTGGCTATGATCGAAATTATATGTGGTGAAAAAGGAAAGGGTAAAACAAAAGAGTTACTGGAAAAAGTAAACAGCGCAGTTGCTATAGCATCCGGAAATATCGTTTACTTAGACAAAAGCCAGAAACATATGTATGAATTAAACAACAAAATTCGTTTAATCAATGTAAAAGATTACCCTGTTGACACTTGCGAAGAATTTCTGGGATTCTTATCTGGAATTATTTCACAGGACCATGATTTGGAAGAAATGTATTTAGACAGCTTTTTAACAATTGCTTCTATCAATAATGATGTGGATATGGAACATGCAATCGAAAAGCTTAATATCATCAGTCAGAAATATAATGTTAAATTTGTATTAAGCGTTTCTAAAAACGAAGCAGAATTAACAGACGGCGCAAAAGCTAAAGTAGTCATTTCCTTATAAGAGCGAGAAGAACAGAAATAAACTGTCAGTATATGTTGCCAAACATAAGACTGACAGTTTTTTTATTCTATTAGGAAAGAACTTATTACATTTCACGCATAGAACCAATGCGTCCAAAGAAACTGCAGGCATAGAGACCACTAATTCCTACAAGAGCGTAAATAATTCTTGAAATCCAGCTCATTTCTCCAAAAATAAAAGCTACTAAATCAAAATGAAAGAAGCCGATTAATCCCCAATTGACGGCACCAACGATTACAAGTGTTAAAAGTGTATAATCTAACCAATTTGTTTTCATAATGAAACCTCCTTTTTGATAGTATTTACATCGTAGATTTTTTTATACATATTTGCTATAATAATTAGGCGAAGTTTTTTATCACTGAATATATAGATTATAAGTAACTATGAAGGTACTGAATAGTTATGATTATAAAATAAGTAAGGCAAGGTACATAATTTGAAAAAAGATACAAATATTCGTAAACATCAAAGAACTTTTAGTGTTAGTATCGGTGTGGTTATTTTTGCAATTATTTTTATATATTTTATGTTCAATATTTTAATGTATCTGACAGAAACACATATTGCAAAGTATGAAGTGGAATACGGAACCATGGCTGCAAATAATATTTATACAGGTTTTGTTATACGAGATGAAACTGTTTATCAAGCGCAACATAGTGGTGCATTGAATTATTATGTAAAAGAATATTCCAAAGTCGGAAAGAATGATTTGGTTTATTCGGTAGATGAAAAAGGTTCAGTTTCCAATCGATTAAATGCTGCAAAACAAGAGGCTGCACAAGACCATACAATCGCTTCTGAGGGTGTGATTGAATTATTAAATGACTTTCAGTTATCTTATGATAAAGGAGAGTTTTATCAGGTTTATGCATTAAAAGATGAAATGAATTCTTTTTTAAATGAGGCATTGAGTCTGGGAGCATTAGACCAAATTGCAGAATATGCAGATAGTGCAGAGGGAAATACTTTTCATCGAATGAAGGCGGAAGGGGATGGTGTTGTTTCATATTATGTAGATGGATTTGAAACGGTAACAACAGAAAGTTTTACGCCTTCTATGTTAAATGAAACTGCGTATGAACGTACAATTTTAAATATCAATACAAGTACGTCGGTTGGTTCTTATGTTTATAAAATGATTAATAGTGAAACATGGCATATCATTCTGCCGATTTCTGCAGAACTGGCAGAGGAATTAAAGGAAAAAACGATAATTCGCATTCGCTTTGTAAAAGATGAAAAAGAAATGTATGCAGAATGTGCCTTTAAGCAGCAGGGAGAGGCATATTATATGATACTTACAATGAAAAATGCGATGGTTCGTTATGCCTCTGAGCGTTATTTGGATATAGAATTGCTTTTAACAGAAAAGACAGGACTTAAAATTCCAAACAGTGCGATTGTAGAGAAAGAATTTTATACCATTCCAAAAGAATATTTTGAGAAGGATGAGGAAACGGGTAAAACAGGAGTTTTACGGGAGGTCTTGGATAAAAATGGAAATCCGGATAATGAATTTATTAGTCCGACAGTTTATCTTAAAACGGAAACTCATTTTTATATTGATAGTGAGTCTGTGGAAGCGGGAGAGGTTTTAGTAAAAAAGGATTCGTTGGAAAGATATGTGGTAGGAGATGATACAGCGGTATTACAAGGCGTTTATAATGTCAATAAAGGATATTCTGTGTTTAAACAGATTAAAATTATGTTTCAGAACGAGGAGTATACCATTGTAGAAAAAGGTACGGATTATGGAATTGCATTATATGACCATATTGCATTAGATGGCAGTAAAATTAAAGAAGATGAGCTTGTAAAATGATAAGCGATAAAAAATAATCATAAAAGAAAAATATTTTGAGGATTGAGAGGAAAAAATGTTACGAGAAAATTTAGAACAGGTGGAAAAGAAAATCCAGGCAGCGTGTGAAAGAGTGGGAAGAAGCCGAGAAGAAGTGACATTGATTGCAGTCAGTAAAACGAAACCAATAGAAATGTTAATGGAAGTATATGAAGCAGGAACACGTCATTTTGGCGAGAATAAGGTGCAGGAGCTTTGCGAGAAAATGGAACATATGCCAAAGGATATTAAATGGCATATGATTGGTCATTTGCAGCGTAATAAAGTAAAATATCTTATAGGAAATCAGGTGGAATTGATTCATTCGGTCGATTCTTATCGCTTGGCTGAAGAAATTAATCTTCATGCAAAGAAGAAAAATGTCATTGTACCGATTTTAGTAGAGGTAAATATTGCTGAAGAAGAAACAAAATTTGGTATTTTGGCAGAGGATGCGATGGAATTAATTGTGCAAATTGCCAAATTAGAAAATATTAAAATTGAAGGTTTAATGACAATCGCACCATATGTCGAAGATGCAGAAGAAAATCGTTTGTATTTTCGACGAATTAAACAATTATCTGTTGACATAGGAAATAAAAACATAGATAATGTATCTATGAAAATTTTATCAATGGGTATGACAGGTGACTATGAAGTGGCAATTGAAGAAGGTGCTACCTTAGTCCGTGTCGGGACAGGAATTTTTGGAGAAAGAAATTATAATAAAAAATGAGATTGAGTAACTATAAATGTAATGGATAAGAGTAACTTTTTGAAATAAGAAAGTGCTTAAAAAATGACAGTTAGAGAAATGAAAGGAAATTTTTCATGGGACTTTTTGATAATTTTTTAGATGCAATGCGTATTAATCCAGATGAATCTGGAGAATTTTTAAATCCGGCATATGATGATGATGAAGACGAAGGTGAAGAAGAACCGGTAAAAGTTGTAAAAAACAAAAAATCGGTAAAAGCTTCTAATAAGCAGACAGGAAAAGAAAAAACAGCAAGAGAATATAAGCATGAAAGCGAGGATGAAGAAGTTGTGAATGAAACAAAAGAAAAACAGACAAAAACTTCAGCTGGTGTGATTACAGAAATTCATTCAGTGAAAAAGAGTTCATTTGGTTCAGCAGGAGAAACTTATATTTTAAAACCAACTTCCTTTGATGATGTGAAAAAAATTACAGAAAATCTTAGAAATAACCGTACAATTGTATTAAGTTTAGAGGGGCTTGATGTAACACTTGCTCATCGTATTATTGACTTTGCATTTGGTACGGTTCATGCAGTAGATGGAAAGCTGGAAGAAATTTCACGCTGTATTTTTGTAATTGCACCTTCCAGTGCAAGAATTTTAGGCGACCTTTCAGAAGGTGGAAATTCTTTAGATAGAAATAATCCAAGGTATTAGGCAGAAGTTTATGAATGAACAAGAACTTTGTAAAAAAAGATTAATGGATTTATCAAAACAGGCAGACCGCAGGGGGATTGTATTATTTAGCGATTTCCTTAATTTAAATGAACAAAATATTTGTCAGCAGAACCAAAAGTTTTTTGAAACGAAGATACAAAGTTTTGGTGGAACTGATTTTGCAGAGCGTCAGATAATAGCCTTTATTCCTGATGCTCTTTGTTATGAAATGAATTTTTCATCGAAAGATTTGCTGGAATACCCGATTACAGCAATAAAAATAGAACCTGTACATCCGAAATTTGCAGAAAAATTTGGACATAGAGATGTGTTGGGAGCATTAATGCATCTTGGTATTGAACGCGGTAAAATTGGTGATATTTATATGAATGAAGATGCCTGCTATTTTATCTGTGAAAAATCAATAGCAGATTTTTTTATTACAAATCTCGATAAAATCAAGCATACCGCAGTAAAACTTTCCAGGACTTCACTAAAAGAGTTAAAGTCGGTACAAAAATTAAAAGAAATGGATGGTATCGTTACCTCAAATCGTTTGGACAGTATGATTGCTTGTGTTTTTAAATTGTCCAGAAGTCAGGCATTAGAGCTTTTGCGGGCTGGAAAAGTATTTGTAAATGGAAAAGAAATATTAAATCCTTCTTATGAAGTGAAGGAAAACGAAATTGTTTCTTTAAGAGGTTTAGGCAGATTTCTTTTTTCTGGTGAAGTTGGAACTACCGGGAAAGGCAGAATTAAGATAAAATATAAATTATATGAATCATAAAGAAAATTTAGAAAGGTATAGTTATTAGTATGAGTAAATTATTACCGGTAAATTATAATGGTACATTTTGCTATGATATATATATTACAGATGGTTTTGGAGAATTGGCAAAACGTATCAAGGCATTAGGCTATGATAAAGAAAAAAAGCTTTGTATTGTAACGGACAGTAATGTAGCTCCATTATATGCTAAAGTAGTACAAGAGGAACTGGAAAAAGAATTTTCTTCTGTATTTTTATACACCTTTACAGCAGGAGAGGAACATAAAAATACAGATACTTTAAATGGGATTTATGAATTTCTAATTCAAAACCGTTTTGACAGACAGGATGCTTTAGTGGCACTTGGAGGCGGTGTAACAGGAGATATGACAGGTTATGCAGCGGCGACCTATCTGCGCGGTATTGATTTCATTCAGGTGCCGACTACGTTATTATCCCAGACAGACAGTAGTATTGGCGGTAAGACAGGCATTGATTTTATGCAGTACAAAAATATGGTGGGGGCATTTTATATGCCGAAGCTGGTTTATATGAATCTTTCAGTATTGAAAACGCTGCCGAAAGAACAGTTGATTTCTGGTTTTGGAGAAATTTTAAAGCATGGTTTAATCAAAGACTTGTCATATTTTCATTGGCTGAAAGAACATTATGATGCAGTTTGGGCATTAGAATATGAAGCATTGGAATTTATGATTTATGAAAGCTGTAAAATCAAACGAGGCGTGGTGGAAAGAGACCCAAAGGAAAAAGGAGAACGTGCCTTACTAAACTTTGGTCATACCATCGGTCATGCCATTGAAAAATTGTCAAATTTTAAATTGACACATGGTACTTGTGTAGGACTTGGTATTGTAGCAGCTTCTTACTTGTCAAAAGAGCAGAAAAACCTCTCTGTGGAAGAACTTTCCATGATTGAGGAAACATTGGCTTATTTTGGCTTACAGACACGCGTGGAGGGGCTTTTGGCAGAAGATATCTTATCTGCAACCAAATCGGATAAAAAAATGGTTGGTTCACAGGTGAAATTTATTCTATTAAAGACACCTGGAGAGGCTTATATTTATAAAGAATTGACAGATGAGCAGATATTAGCAGGAATTTCTTATGTATTAAAATAATTTGTAACTATTCAGAGCCAAGGCAATTTTCATAAAAGATTTAGAATAATTGAGTAAGGGAAGTAACTATGATAATATAAAGTAGTTACAAGAGGAATTATGAACCGAGTATTAAAACGTGGAATCATCGGGGCGGTTATTTCCGCTTGTTTGGTGGCATTAGACCAGTTTACAAAGCAGTTAGCAGTCATTTATTTAAAAAATCAGCCCAATATTGTGCTATGGGAAGGTGTTTTTGAACTGGAATATTTAGAAAATAGAGGAGCTGCCTTTGGCATTATGCAGGGACAGAAGCTTTTTTTTGTAATATTTACTTCCATTTCAATGGCACTTATTGGATGGTTTTATTTAAAAAGAATTCCAAAAGAGAAAAAATATCGTTATTTGGATATCATTTGTATTTTGCTTTTTGCGGGAGGAATTGGTAATTTTATTGACCGAATACGTTTGAATTATGTAATAGATTTTTTCTATTTTTCTTTGATAAATTTTCCAATTTTTAATGTGGCAGATATTTATGTGACGGTGGCAGCTTTTGCAATGATTACATTGGGAATGTTTTATTATAAAGAAGAAGATTATGATTTGCTTTTCCCACCATCTAAGAAAGAGAAGGATAAAAAAAGTGAAAATAGAAGTATTTGAGGTGGAATTTGAAAAGGAAGGAGAACGGCTGGATAAGTATATTAGTATGTTATTTCCGGAACAGTCTCGTTCGTTTTTTCAGAAGATTATAAAAGATGGGCATGTGACGGTAAATGAAAGAATAGAAAAGGCAAATTACCGTTTGAAAGCAGAAGATTTAGTGAAGGTAGAAATTCCGGATGCTGTGGAAACGCAAATTCTTCCAGAAGATATTCCATTAGATATTCTTTATGAAGACGAAGATTTACTTGTAGTAAATAAACCAAAAGGAATGGTGGTACATCCATCAGCAGGTCATACTTCAGGAACACTTGTAAATGCGGTTATGTTTCATTGCAGGGATAGTTTGTCTGGTATTAATGGAGAAATCAGGCCTGGAATTGTACATCGGATTGATATGGATACAACAGGTTCTTTGATTGTATGTAAAAACGATGAAACACATCTTGCCATTGCAGAGCAAATTAAAGTCCATTCCGTAAACCGTATTTATCGTGGGATTGTGTTAGGAGCAGTAAAAGAGGAAGAAGGAACCATTCATGCACCAATTGGCCGTCATCCGATAGAACGAAAAAAGATGGCAATTAATGAAAAAAATGGCAAGGATGCCATTACGCATTATAAAGTGTTGGAACGTTTTGGAAATTATACTTATATGGAATTTAAGCTGGAAACGGGCAGAACGCATCAAATCCGTGTGCATATGGCAAGTATCGGGCATCCGTTATTGGGAGATGCCTTATATTCGACTGGAAAAAGTCCTTATAAATTGCAGGGACAGACACTTCATGCAATGGTGATAGGATTTCTTCATCCAAGGCGAAAAGAATATATTGAAATTTTGGCACCATTGCCTGAATATTTTGAGAAAATAATAAAGGATATGCGAAATTGATTTACTTTTTTCTGAAATTTATATATAATATAACTATATGGTAACTATTCAGTACTTCATAGTTGCAATAATCTATCATTTTTAGAGCTTTGTTCTAAATCGTTATAGATTATGATAATTGTAATTGTTCAGAAGAGTACAGCTACGCATATTTTATAAAAAATAAGAAAAGGTGGGTTTCATATGGCAAATCAGATTTACACAATTAGTAGAGAGTTCGGAAGCGGCGGACAATATGTAGGAGAGGAATTGGCAAAACGCTTAGGAATTAAGCTGTATGACAAAGAATTATTACAAGAGGCAGCAAAACAAAGCGGATTTTGTGAAGAAATTTTTGAAAATCACGATGAAAAACCAACAAGCAGCTTTTTATATTCTTTAGTAATGGATACCTATTCTGCAAATGGATATTCTACATCTTCATTTTTAGATATGCCGTTAAACCATAAGGTGTTTTTAGCACAGTTTGAAACTATTCGTAAAATTGCAGAGAGAGAGTCTTGCGTTATCGTAGGCCGCTGTGCAGATTATGCATTGGCAGAGCATCCAAATTGCATTAACGTGTTTATCAAAGCAGAAATGGATTATCGTATCAAATTAATCGCAGAGCGTTCTAATTTAACAGAGAACAAAGCAAAAGATATGCTTATTAAGCAGGATAAGCAGAGAGCAAGTTACTATAATTATTATACAAGCAAAAAATGGGGAGATGCAAAGAGCTATGACCTTTGCTTAGATGCTGGTAAGCTTGGAAATACAGGATGCGTAGATATGATTTTGAAATTTAAAGAAATTATGGATGCAAAAAATAAATAAAAGAGCAGTAGAAGTAACAAATAAAATTACATAAAAATAGAAACCGAAAATACAATCATTTTTGAAAAAGAAAGATTGCGTTTTCGGTTTTTTTATTGAAAAATCATAACTATTCAAAGTATATAGGCGGTGATTGAAAATCACGCCTGCGCCACACGCGGTCACGAAGTGACAAATTCCTTATACGCGTGTGTGTGCATCCCCCGGAGGGTCTATATATGAGGCGAAGTTTTTAATCGCCGAATATATAGGTTAAATAGCGAGTGTTTTAAGTGTGTAAAATTTATAAAAAGAAAAACTACCACAAACCGTATTTATATTATACTCAAACATAACTGACTTTCTACAACAAAATCAAAATATCTGATAGCTCTGTGAACAGTAACCAAAAACTTACACCCTCTTACAAAAATATTAACATTGTAGGAATGCTTTAAATAGTGTAAGATATAATTATAAATTTTATTTTATGGCTTATGCAAGAGAGAAGGTTTTATATGGAAAAAGAAATCGTAAGTTACTTAACAGGATTATACATGCAAGAAACATTTTTAGAAAAATCAAAAACTTTCTTAAAACAATATTTTTCTAAAAACTGCTACATAGCAGCATTGGATATTGAACACTTCCGTTTATATAATAAAATACATGGCAGGGAAGCCGGAGATGATGTTTTGAAAATGGTTTCAAAACATTTAAAACAGTTTCAAAAGGTACATGGCGGAGAAATTGGATATTTTGGCGGTGATAATTTTGCAATTGTAACCTTTGCTGATATTTCTAAATTATTAGAACTATGTGAAGAAATTCAAAATGAAGTGAAGCTTAGATGTGATAGTATGGGATATTGCCCTGCGATTGGTTTTTGTCGTATCAATGATGATACGCTTCCTATGACAACGGTTTATGACAGAGCCACCATTGCACTTTCTCATATCAAAGGAAATTATAGCAAACATATCTGTGAATATAACTCTGATATGGAAGAAAAACTAGAAGAAGAACTTCGGATTTTATCCGAAGTGCAAAAAGGAATTGATAAGGATGAATTTACTTTTTACATTCAGCCACAATGTGATATTGTGAAAGGAAAAATCGTTGGCGGAGAATCTTTGGTACGCTGGATACATTCAGAGAAAGGCGTTATTTCTCCAGGTAAATTTATTCCTGTTTTAGAAAAAAACGGTTTTATCGCAGACCTTGACCGTATTGTATGGAAAAAAGTCTGCAAATGGCAGAGAGAATATTTAGACAGAGGATATGAACTGTTGCCAATTTCTATTAATGTATCGCAGATTGATATTTTTTCAATGGATGTGCCAAGCTATTTGATAGGACTTATGGAAAAATATCAGCTTCCATCGGAAGCAATTAAGGTAGAAATTACCGAAAGTGCTTATGCAGAAAATGAAGAAAAAATCGTTCAAACGGTAGATAAACTTCGAGAATATGGAATGATAGTTATGATGGACGATTTTGGAAGTGGTTATTCCTCTTTGAATATGTTAAAAAGTGTTCCGGTTGATATTTTAAAAATGGATATGCGTTTTTTAGATATCAGTGAAACAGATGTGGAAAAAGGAATGGGTATCTTAGAATCTGTCATTAATATGGCAAAACAAATGAAAATACCCATTGTTGTAGAAGGGGTTGAAACGGAACATCAAGAAAAATTTCTTTTGGAGATGGGCTGCAGATATGTACAAGGTTATCATTATTATAAACCAATGCCAAAGGAACATTTTGAAAATCTGATTTCAGACCCAAGGAATGTAACCTACGAAGGTTTTTGGTGCCGTCAGACAGAATCTATGCATATCAAAGAATTTTTCGATATGAATTTGTTTGATGAAGTATCTGCGAACAATATTTTGGGTCCTGCTGCCTTTTATGATGTCTATGAAAATAATATTGAAATTACAAGAGTAAATAAACCGTATCTGTATTTAGCAGGTGCTTTAGAACAGGAAGAAACTTATCAAAAACGGTTTTGGAATCATGTAAGAGATGATGACCGACAAGTTTTAGTTAATATTTTTAAACAAGCCTATTATAATACATTGGATGGAGGTTCTGGATTTATTCATTTTGTAAGAGAAGATGAAAAGGTTTTATGGGTATTTATTCGGGTGTATTTTTTAAGAGAAAAATCAGGGCATAAAATATTTTACGGCTCTCTTACAGATATGACTAGGTTAGAAAAACAAAAACATGATATGGCTCAAATGGAAATTTCGGCAGAGAAGATAACAGAACTTCAGTATGAAGCGATGGAACAATATTATGGAAATTTACCATGTGGCTATGGCATCGGAAAAGTTGTATTAAATGAAATTGGAAAACCGATTGATTATGAAATTATTTATGCCAATAAGCAAATTGCTCGCATCAGTGGTGGCAATGAAACAAGATTACGTTCTATGATGGGAAAAGTTTTTTCGGATGCAATCTCGGAATTTCTTACAAAAGCATATCAGGCAGCTTATGTAGGAGAACCAACCTCTTTTCGTGTACACAGTAAGGAAACAAGCCGTTATTTAAAAATAACCATGTACCAATATCAGTATGGATATGTCAGCTGTATGGTACAGGATGAAACATATAGTCGTATCTATGAAAAGGCATTGAGGAATGTCATGTTATTTTTTAGGGAAGTTTATTTCCTTCATTTACAGGAGAATTATTGCCGTCTGCTCTATCCGGATGATAATCATTTGTTAGAACGCGGAAATTATGAAGAAGTGGTAAATAGACATTTTGCAACTGGAAAAATTTTAAAATATGACGAAGAACGTGTTCGGAAATTTTTATCTTTGGAAAATTTGAAAAAAGTATTACTAAAACAAAATTCCGTAGAATATCGTTATAAACGGTATATTCATCCTGCAGGCGAAGAATGGTGTCAGACATCTGTAAATGTGATAGAACGACAAGAGAATGGAACGCCAAAAACAGCTATTATTACGATTCGCAGTATTGAAGCATTGATGCGTGAGCGTGAAGACCACAGACGCAGCAATATGGCCGAAATGCTGGCTACGATGTCAGAAGGGTTCTTTGTTTATCAGGCAACCGGAGATGAAAAAATTTTATACGCAAATCCGAAAGTATTACATATTTTTGGTTGTGAAACAATGGAAGAATTTTATCAATTGGTAAATTCCTCTTTCCAAACCTTAGTACATCCGGAAGATATCAAACGTGTACAATGGGAAATTCGTGAACAAGTAAAACGTTCGGAAACAAAAATGGATTTTATTCGTTATCGTATCATCCGAAAAGACGGCAGTATCCGCTGGATTGATGATTGTGGTCATTTAGATGGAAGTGGGATTGGAGAAGATAAGAAGTTATTTTATGTTTTTATTTCGGATATTACAGATACGATATCAGAGGTGCAGAAAGAAAAATTGATAACACAGAGTAAACTTTTTAATGCAGATTTAAATTAAGCAAATGTAAAACTGAGGTAAAAATGATAAACTATGGCGAAAAAATAGGAATTGTCTGCTGCTCAAATGGACAAAAAAAGTCAAATATAGAAAAAATCAAAGCCTTAGCAGATATATTATCCGATATGGGACTGCAGCCTGTATTTAGTGATTATATCTATGAAAAAGAGGGTGTGTGTTGTGGTACGCCAGAGGAACGTGCAGAAGCAGTCATGACATTTTACAAGGAGGATACGATAAAAGGGATATTTGACATTTCAGGCGGCGATGCGGCAAACGGAATATTGCCTTATCTGGACTATGATGTAATTGCAAAAAGTAAGAAAATGTTCTGGGGTTATAGTGATTTAACAACAGTTCTAAATGCCATTTATGCAAAGACAGGAAGTGAGTCTGTTTTATATCAGATTAAAAATTTGATATATAAAAATAGCGTACAACAGAAAAAAGATTTTGAAAATACAGTATTACAGAATGAACCTGATTTATTTCACATTGATTACTACTTTATTCAAGGAAAAGAAATGCAGGGTATTGTAGTGGGTGGAAATATCCGATGTTTTTTAAAACTGGCAGGAACTGAATATATGCCAAACTTGGATAATAAAATACTGCTGCTAGAAAGCTTTGGCGGAATGTCTGCAAAAATAGAAACCTATCTACATCAATTAAAACAAATAGGGGCTTTTGATAAAATAACTGGTATTTTGCTTGGAACATTTACTGAAATGGAAACGGAACAATGTATTCCAACAGCAGAAATGCTTGTTAAAAAACTAACAGGTGAGCAAATGCCGATTGCTGTTACCAGAAATATAGGACATGGAACGGATTCCAAGGCAATGGTAATTGGGCGTGAATTATATCTTATAGAAAAAAATACATAAAGCAAAAAGCTATGACGATTCATTATATTTATGATAGTCATAGCTTTTTTTGCTGTTTTGACCTGAGCTGGCTTCTCGCCAAAGAAATTTTCAGAAAAACTTTCGTTTCAGCAAGCTGAACAATCGTTTTTTATGAAAATTGCCTTGGTTCTGAATGATTACAAATTAAAACACAGATTTTTCACAAATTTTAAAGAATATTTTCAGCATCAATTAAGGGAAGAATGATATTTTAATTATGGCTTATTCAGTAAGTCTGTGAAATGATTGCTGCGAAGATATGAAATCAATAGAAGATATTTTCGCTAAGAAATGAGAGGTAAAAATGTTAAGTAAAAAAAGCATATCGGCATTACTCTGTATTCTATTAGTACTATTTTTAGGAATGAATGCAGGAGTATCAGGAAAAATGACAGATGCAAAAGAAACAGTCAAAGAAACCCGCTCAGAAAATGAAGTTACTTTAGAAAACGGAGAGAAAAACAATAATTCTTTTACAAAAGAAGGAACTACCTTAATGGGAACGATTTCTCAAATGGCTGAATTTTCATTAAATCGGGTTTTAATGTATGTAGAAGAAGTATATGTCACAGCAGGAGATACCATAGCGGAAGGAGATGCACTTTTTAAAATATCAGAGGACTGTATAACAGAGGCAAAAGAATATTATGAAAGTGCAATCTTAATAGCAGAAGATACTTTAACAGAAGCAAAACTGGCTTTTGAAAGTGGTGAATTAGAGGCTTCTTATTTAAAATCAGAGACAGAAAACAGGGCTGCGAATGCAGAGGCAGAGCTTGAGACAGCATTAGCAGAAGTGGATGAAGAAATTACAGAAAAATATGAAGAATGGCAGTCTGCTGTTTATCAAATATCCGCGTATAATGAGGCTTTATCGAATAATGTTTATTATACAAGAGCAGAAGTACCGGAAAAAGAAGCTGCTTTGGCATCTGCACAGACAACTTATGAGAATGCAATTGTAGCTTATCAAGCAACAGGGACTACATACGAAGCCGAAAAAAGCTCTTTTGATAGTGCAGTTGCAGAACTGGAAGCAGTTGTATCAGGTACTTCCATAAGTGGTTTGACAATCGAAGATGCTGCAAGACTTGTAGTAGAGGGACATCAAAGGCTTGCGACAGTGGAACCACTCTATCAAGAAACAGAGCGTACCAATCGGGAATTGGAGCAGGCAAAACAGGCATTCACACAAGCACAGTCAAATTATGAAAAAAGTCAGTCAGAAGCTCAAAAAGCCTTGGAACAATTAGAAGGAAGCGTAGACAGCTTAGAGCAGAAGTATGAATCAGCCACTTTAGAGGCAGAAACAAAGAAGCTCTCCTTACAAAAAGAATATGAAACAGCCGTCTTAGAAGGAGAATATGCACAGACTGTCTATAATAATACCATTGAGACCTTAAAATCTGCACAGGAGAATGCCCAAAAAACATTAAATGAATTAAAAGAAGAACAGACCGCATTACTGGCATTGGAAAATGGCGTGGTTTGTGCAAACCAGTCAGGTATACTTGCTTCTATAAGCTATGATGCAGAAGATGTACTTTTTTCAGGTACGGAGCTGGTATCTTATTATGACACTTCTACATTAAGCATCTCAGTAGAAGTCGAACAGGAAAATATTGCAAAGATTGCTGTTGGAGATGAAGTAAACGTATCTCTTTCGGAAAGTCGGAGAGGAAATGTTACAGGTAAGGTTGCTTCCATTGCAGCAACTGCAACAACAGGAAGAAGTGTATCAGATGTTACCTATACAGTGATAATTTCAATAGAAAATCAAAATAATATGCTGTCGGCTGGGACATCAGCAACAGTGACTTTTATATATGGAGAATAAGAGTATGAAAAAAGCAAAATCAAAAAAGAAAAAATGGGCAGTATTAGGTGTATGTGCAGGAGCAGTTCTTGTGGCTGGAATAGGAAATTTCTTTTATTCCAATGCTAATTCCCCAAAAGACGAACTTGTATATAAGGAAACAACGGTACAGAGAGGAAATCTTACCTATGGAATAACAGAAAGTGGTTCTGTAGCTATCGGTTCATTGACACAGGAGTTTGAATTAGAAGAAAGCTCTGGTTCTTCTTCCTCTTATTCTGCCATGGGTGGAATGGCAGGAAGTTCTTCTACAAATGCAAGTAGCGCCCTTGAAGTAGAAGAAGTATATGTGGCAGCAGGGCAGAACGTGGAAAAAGGCGAGGCATTGTTTAAAATTTCACAAGAAAGCATAGAAGATTACAGGGACAGTTTAGAAACAGCAGTGTCTAATGCTTCGGCAAGTTTAAGTGAAGCAAAGCTTGCTGCTGAAAAACAGCAATTATCAGCAGATTATAGTTATTCTTCGAGCATCGCAAAAGGAAATGTGGCAGAAGCAAACTATAATGCGACCTTGACACAATTGGAGGCTGAGATAAATCTGGCACAGGAAGATGTGGATTATTATACGGCTTTAGTAGAATATTATTTAAGTATGGTACAAAGCGGAGATGAATCCTACACAAGTAAGCACGCACAGGCAGAAGAAAAAAAGCAGGAAGCAAAGGCAAAATTAGTAACTGCTCAAAATAACTATACGACAAAGTCCATCGAAGCCCAAAAAACCTATGAAGAAACCATGCTAAATTATAATAATGCCTCCAGTCAGTATTCGATTGATGTAAACGGCATAGACAGTGATGTGAGCAGTGCTTCTGGTACATTAGAAGATGCAAAGGAGGCATTGGCAGAGTTTGAAGCATTTATTGGGGATGGAATTGTATATGCAGAATATACAGGCAAATTGACTACATTAGGCTATGCAGCAGGAGATGTATTATCCGCAGATACGGCAATTGCTACCTATTCCGATGCAAGTGCCGTAACAATGACAGTTGCCGTTTCACAGGAAGACATTTCGGCAATTGCTATTGGAGATACTGTTTTAATTGAGTTGACAGCGTACAAAGAGGAAGCCTTTGAAGGAATGGTTTTAGGTATAGATACCTCTACGTCCAGCGGTTCCTCCACTGTTTCTTATAATGTGACGGTTACATTTATAGGCGATACCTCTAAAATCTATACGGATATGACAGGAAATGTGACCTTTATTCAAAAACAGATATCCGATGTTATTTATGTTTCTAATAAAGCCATCATCAATGAAGGAACGGTATCTTATGTAAAGATAAAGAAAGAAGACGGCAGTTTTGAAACCGTACAGGTAGAAACCGGTTTTTCAGACGGAGTAAATGTAGAAATTATTTCAGGCTTGCAGGAAGGCGATATTGCAATTATTGAGAGTAGAGTGGTGAGTGAATCATGAGAGGAAAAGAATTATTACGGTTGGTTTGGCTAAATATTACCCAGAATAAATTTAAAGTAATTATGACGTCCATTGGTATTATTGTAGGTGCTGCAACCATTGTAATGGTAATTGCAATTGGAAAGGGCGGTCAGGCAGATGTAGCTGACCAGTTTAAAAATTTGAATGCAGGAGCTATTGATATTTCTTATGATGGCGGTACAGACAAAGATAGGGGAAGAATGGATTCTGAGAGTGCTACGACAGGAGGTTTTCCTGCCGGTGGTGCAATGGGAGGCTTTTCAGGCGGCGGTAAGGAAGGGTTTTCTAGAGGGGGAATGGGAAGTTCTGCAAACTTTGGTGGTGGAACTTCACAAGGTGGTATGCCAAATATGCCCAATAGGGGAGAAATGCCTGATATGAGTGAAAGTTTTGGAGATATGGGAGGTTTTGGAGGGGGAATGGATTTATTCTTCGGAAACGGAACTTCCATGGAAGAACGTATAAATCAGGAAAATATTATACTTAGTACTGACGATTTGGACGATTTACTTCTTTTTGCAGGAGGAATTACGGAAGGAACGATTTCTTATAGCACAAGAGGAACAGTAAACGGAGGTGAATTAGAAGAAGCCGCTTCTTATACACTTGCAGGGGTAAAAGAAAATTATGCCTCTATCAGTAATTTGGTTCTATCTGTAGGAGAATTTATTACAGAAAGCAATGATGAAAATAAGGAAAAGGTCTGTATATTAGGGGCATCTGTGGCAGAAGAAATGTTTGGAAGTGCCATTGAGGCCTATGGCAGTATTGTTTATATTGACGACAGGCAGTATGTGGTAAATGGCGTATTACAGACCATGGGAACGGTTGCTTCCGGTATTAGTCCGGATGAAGCTGTATTTCTTCCGTATGAAACAGGAATAAAATATATTGTTGGAACAGATGTAAGTCCTACCATTACGGTAATTGCAGATGATGTAAATAATATTCAAGGTGTTATTCAAAATGTGACAAATGTTTTAGCTGAGTCTTATTCTAATGCAGAATTTACCTATGAAGATGCAGGAAGTAAAATGGAAGCTGCATCGGCTTCTAATGAAATATTAACTCTTTTATTGATTGCAATGGCTGTAATTGTATTTATTGTCGGTGGTATCGGCATTATGAATGTCTTATTTGTTTCCGTAAAAGAGCGGACAAATGAAATCGGTATCTTAAAAGCAATTGGATGCTCACAGAAAAATATTTTGTTTGAATTTTTATTAGAAGCTGCTGCAATCAGTCTGATAGGCGGTATTTTAGGGGTAGGATTGAGCTTTATAATTGCACCGATTGCAGAATATCTGGGGGTAAGAGTCGAAATGTCAATGTCAGCCTGGGTCATGGCATTGATTTTTTCAATCGGAACAGGAACAATTTTTGGATTTTATCCTGCATATAAGGCATCGAAATTAGTGCCGGTAGAAGCATTAGGAGCAGAATAGAAAGGTAAGAAAATGAAAAAGAAAAAAATAGCAGGGATTGTGCTTTTATTGGCTGTGGGCATAGGGTTTGGTATCTTTTGGGGAACGAACCACTCGGAGAAAGTGGCGTTAAAAGAAAATCAGAAATATATTTATGGATATGTGACTTCTATACAGGGGAATGAAATGACCTATATGGAGATGGAAGAAGCCGTAGTGGAAAGTATGCTTGAGTCGGAGAGTGAGTCCATGGAACATAATTCTACAGAAAGCAATTCTACTGAAAAAAAGGAAAATGAACCTGAGACAGAAGGTAACTCAGATACCATCGGAACTTTTTCAAACAATGGCGAAATGCCAAATAGGGAGAACGTTTCAAGCAACAAAGAAATGCCAAACAGGGAGAACGTTTCAGGCAACGGAGAAATATCGAATAGAGAGAAC
>CAYMHX010000001.1:45662-52789 GCA_964390325.1 uncultured Roseburia sp.
AACGGAGAAATATCGAATAGGGAGAACGTTCCAAGCAATGGTGAATTTGATATGGAGGTGACATCTACGGTTACAGTGTATATCCCTGTTGGGGTGACGGTACATACAGCAGCAGATATAGCAACGACATTTTCACGTTTAGCTAGTGGAGATTTGATAAAGATGTTAGTAGAAACCAATGAAAGCGGTAAAGATGTCATAGAAGAAATTTGGATGCTATCTATTAGCAACGATATGGAATAGGAAAAGAGGGAAAAATGGAAGATATTATTTCTATGAGAAATGTAAATAAATCATATCATACAGGAGCAAACTCACTTCAAGTATTAAAAAATGTTTCTCTTACTGTAAAAAGAGGGGAATATCTTGCTATTTTAGGACCATCCGGTTCAGGAAAAAGTACATTAATGAATATTATTGGCTGTATGGACGTAGCAGATGAAGGTACTTATTTTTTAGATGGAGTACAAATAGAAAAAGCGAATGAAAAAGAGCTAACTATCATTCGGAATCAAAAAATCGGCTTTATTTTTCAAAAATATCATTTGATATCCACTTATAACGTACTGCAAAATATCGTAATGCCACTTTTAATGCGCGGAATGACCTTAGATGAGGCGACTGCTGCCAGCAAGGATATTATTCAAATGCTTGGCTTAACAGAGCGTATTCACCATAAGCCGAACGAACTCTCAGGAGGACAGCAGCAGCGTGTGGCAATTGCAAGAGCTTTAGTGGGACAGCCTGCACTGCTTTTGGCAGATGAACCGACAGGTGCCTTAGACCAAAACAGTGGAGCAGAAGTATTAAAACTTTTCAAAAAACTACATGATATGGGAAATACCATTGTAATGATTACACATGATTTGAGTGTAGCAAAACACGCAGAGCGGGTTGTTCAAATTATTGATGGAGAATTATTTGAATAAAAGTAACTATTGCGGGAAGCCGGTAAAATCAAGGTTTCCCGTTGTTTTTGAAACAAAGTGACACACAACTGATACACAAATTATTTTACAGGCATTCCACGGTTGGAAAAACATCATATATGTTACGATACAAAAATTCATTAAAAATTGCTTCACAATAGGATTTTTAACCGTCTTTGACGGTTTACACTTTGAATCCTGTTCTTTTGTTCAAAACAGCAAGTGTTTTGAACTGCTCTGAATAGTTACAAAAAATCTTTCGTTAGAGAAGAAGCCGAATGTGAAAAACATTCTTATTATTCTGGCTTTCTGCCCAGATTTTTCCTTTATGTTCTAAAATGATACTTTGTGCAATGGAGAGTCCTAGTCCAAAACTTCCAGAGTCTGTACGGCTTTTATCTGTCCTATAAAAGCGTTTAAAGATATTTGTTAAATCTTCTGATGAAATTTCAGTTCCATAGTTGCAGACAGTGAGTTCACAATACTTTTTTTGCTTCTCTAATGCCACTAATACAGTAGTATTCGGAAAACTATATTTGACTGCATTATCCAGTAAAATCTCAACTACTTGTTTCAACTGTTCTTCGTTACCCATTAAACATAAACCTGATGGTAAATGATAGTCCAATGTCATATCGTGTTCAAAGAAAAGTGGTTCAAAAAGAAAAATTGAATATTCTACGAGTGAAGAAAAGTCGATTTTTTTCTTTTCCATTTTCTTTCTATCATTGTCTAATCTCGAAAGTTCTAACAGCCGATTGACTAAGGTTCGCATCTGCGTTGCCATAATCAGAATATTATCTGAAAAACGGGATTTGCTTTCTTCATTGTATTCCGATGCTTTTAATAGCTCTGCATTTGTCAGTATTACAGTAAGAGGTGTTTTTAATTCATGAGAAGCATCTGCAATAAATTGTTTCTGTTGTTCCCAGGCATATTCGACAGGTTTTATTGCCCAATTTGCAAAGAAAATACTAATAATAAGAAAAGCAAAAAAACTAAAAAAACCAATGATAAAACAGTTTTGAGTCAATGTATTTATAGTTGTAATTTCATGTGAAATATCAACAAAGATAAGAAGTTGGTCTTTAGGTCGTGAAATACGCATAAAACGTAGCTTATAGTCTAAAAGAACACCAATTTTATCCGGAATTTTAGAGGAGGCAGCTATTATTTTATGAAGATATTCGGTATCGGAAAGATTATAATAACTGCTGCCAGTTTCTTCTAATTCCATATTTTCATTAAGTCTAAGTGAAAAATAAGGAAGATGAATATCCATATTTTCATTTGGTCGAATTACATTTAATGGCTTTGCTGAAAGGGCATTCATCATTTGTATACTGTTTTGTTCCATATTTAATTTTGTAAATTGGATAATCGTAAACATAATAAATATCAGCATAATTGTGACAAATGTCATATTGATACATACAAATTTAAAGCGAAGTTTTTTAATCATATTTTCTCCAGTTCTGCACTATTGAGTCCTTTTTCAATCTTTTATTTCTAAGTGATATCCAAGCTTTCGTATAGCGAGAATGGAAATATTTGAGCCGATGCTACGCAATTTTTTTCTTAAAAAACCAATATATACTTCCACATGATTTTCTATAGCATTAGAATCATATCCCCATACATAAGCAAGAATTGTTTCTTTAGAAAGATTACGGCTTGGATTTTGAAAAAGAAGACGAATGATATCAAATTCTTTTGCTGATAACCGTATGGATTTTTCACCACAAAAAAGCGTTGCCGATAAAATATCCAGTGACGTATTGCCAAAGCTAAGCTCGTCTACCTGTGTTCCTTGACGTCGTAAGAGGGCATTGATACAGGCGAGTAATTCTCTAGTGTCAAAAGGTTTGGTGAGATAGTAGTCTGCCCCTGCATTTAGACCTTCAATTCGGTCTTCTAAAGAAGACTTTGCAGTAAGCATTAAAATAGGTGTGTTACATCGTTTACGCCGTACATTTTTTGCAAGCTGGTAACCGTTTAGGTTTGGGAGCATGACATCTAAAATTAAAAGGTCATAAATTCCAAGTTCGGCATATTCTTCTCCAGTGATACCGTCAAAAACCGTTTCTACCTCAAATCCTTTTGTTTCCAGTAATGTTTGAAGTGACTTGGCAAGTAATTTTTCATCTTCTATAATTAATATTTTCATAAATACCTCCGTTGGCTTATTCTGTTTGTATTATATAAAAATAAACTGAAATGAAACTGAAATTTAGATTGATTTTTGCATGCGAATTCGCTTCACGAAGCAAAAATCAACCCCTGAATCATGTTCTTACGCAGCCAAACAGCAAGTGTTTGGCTGACGTGTGAAAAGTAACGTGAAATGTAACCATAGTTACGATTTTTTTTATAAATATTGCATTGAGTATTGTAATATAGTACAATTATAATGATAATTAAACAAGATTTTTGTTTGATTTGCCACATAATAGTCAATATTATGCCATTATTAAGACGTAAAGGAGTGATTGTTATGAAAAGTAAAACAACAAACAAAAATACTGACACGTCCCGTCAGACAATACGTTCCAAAATCATTAAAATGGCAATTTTGATTGCCATGATTCCACTGATATTATCGTGTTTGATTAGTACATTTTTTTCTTTCACAAATGGAAAACAAACTGCTTATCAGCAATTAGAAAGTCGTACAGATAGTGTTATGCAGCAGGTACAAGCTTATGTACAACAAGGATATGTTTTAAATGATTTAATGCGGAAGTTTAAATTAAATTAATATCATCGGGTTAAAAAAGGTATTGAGCTGCTCAGTCTAAAAAGATTGAGCAGCTTTTCGGCAAAAGAAGGATATTTCTTGGAATGGAGGTTTTTATGAAAAAAGTATACGAATTAGATTATGCACAGTTAAAAAACAGTTGTTTTCCAGACGATTTTACGTTTCAAACAACGGCAGAATTAGAACCATTAGAAGGAATTATTGGTCAGGAACGTGCCGTAAAGGCTTTTGATTTCGGTTTGTCGGTTAAGATGAAAGGGTATAATATTTATATGTCAGGTCCTTCCGGAACGGGAAAAACCACCTATGCCCAGTGCAGTACAGAAAAATTGGCTTCAAAAGAAGCAGTTCCATCAGATTGGTGTTATGTTTATAATTTTCAAAATCCAAAGAAACCGATTGCCATTTCCTTTGAAGCCGGTGTTGGAAAGCTTTTCCAAGAAGACATGAATGAATTGGTTACATTATTTCAAAAAGAATTGAAAAAAGCATTCCGTACAGAGGATTATGAAGAACAAAACCTTGCCATTATACATAATTTTGAGCAGCAGCAACAGGCACTTATCGATGAAATGAGTGAAGTGGCAGCAGAATATGATTTTCAGGTAAAAAGTACAAGGTCAGGCGTTTCTCTTATCCCGCTTATTGATGGAAAGACTGTAAAAGAAGATACTTACGATGATTTATCAGAAGAAGAAAAAAACATTATTGAGAAAAAAACACAGATTATGCATGAAAAAGCAGATTTTTTCATGAGAGAAATACATGAACTTGAAAAGGAATGTGATAATCAGATTGACGAATTAGACCATAAAGTAGGAATGTTTGCAATCGGTCATTATGTGGAGGATATTTTAGAAACATATAAAACATACGAGCGTGCCGTTTCATATATTACAGCCGTTCAAAAGGATGTATTGGATAATTTAGAGCTGTTCCTTGAAGAAGATGAGGAGGAGGAAGATGCACTTTCTGCGTTGCTTCCAATGTTAAATAAAAAGCCTGATGAAGATATTATGTTAAAATATGGTGTCAATTTAATTGTGGACCATTCTGAAACGAAGGGTTCTCCAGTGGTCGTTAGCTTTAATCCTACTTATAGTAATTTAATGGGAGAAACGGAATACGACAGTGAATTTGGAAATCTGACAACAGACTTTATGAAGATTAAGGGCGGATTGTTTCATCAGGCAAATGGCGGCTATCTGATTGTGCAGGCACAGGATATTTTATCCATACCGCATGCATGGGAAGCACTTCGTCGTGTGATAAAAACAAAGGAAATCAATATGGATTCCATTCGAGAGCTGCATAATACAACAACAGCTCCTGTATTAAAACCAGAACCAATTCCAGCCAATTTCAAGGTGATTATGGTAGGAAGCGAACATTATTATGAGTTGCTAAGTGAATTTGATGAAGAATTTGATAAATTTTTCAAAATTCGAGCTGATTTTGATTATGAAATGCCTCGTACAAATGAAAATATTTTTAAAATAGCACAATTTATTAAAAGTTTTGTAGAACGAGAGCATACCTTAGAGTTTGATGTCAGTGCAGTTTGTGCAGTGATTGAATATTCTTCCCGCTCTGTTTTTCGACAGGATAAATTATCTACACGTTTTAATCATTTGTCAGAAATTTTAGGAGAAGCTCATACTTGGGCACAGCTTGCACATGCCTCTATTATCACATCAGATTATATTCATAAAGCTGTTTATGAAAAAGAACAGCGTATGAAGCTTTACGAAGAAAAACTAGATGAGATGCTGGATGAAAAGGTAATTATGATTGATACAGAAGGGGCAGAGATTGGGCAGATTAACGGCCTTGCGGTATTGGATATGGGAAGTTATGCATTTGGTACTCCGTCTCGCATTACGGCTACTACTTATGTTGGGAAATCAGGCATTGTGAATATTGAAAAAGAAGCTCGTATGAGCGGACATACTCACGATAAAGGAGTGCAGATTATTACAGGATTTTTAGGTCAGACTTACGCACAAAAATTTCCAATGTCCTTATCCTGCCGTGTCTGCTTTGAACAAAACTATAATGGGATTGATGGGGACAGTGCTTCTAGTACAGAGCTTTACTGTATTATTTCTTCTCTTGCAGAATTACCAATCCGTCAAGATTTGGCTGTAACCGGTTCCGTAAATCAAAAGGGAGAAATACAGGCAATTGGAGGCGTTACTCATAAAATTGAAGGATTTTTTGATTTATGTAAAAAACGAGGGCTTACAGGCAAACAAGGTGTCATTATTCCGATTTCCAATGTAAAAGAACTTGTATTAAAAGATGATGTTGTAAATGCTGTAAAGGAAGGTATGTTCCATATTTATCCTATTACCAATATTAACGAAGGAATTGAACTTCTTATGAATTATCCTGCAGGTGAGAAGAACGTACAGGGCGAATTTCCAGCGGATAGTGTTCATGGAAAAGTTTATGCAAAACTAAAAGATTATGCAAGGACTTCAAAGCTGCGTATTGAATAGATATCATGTAATCAGCACCACGACTACTACTTAAAAAAGTAGTAGTTGTGGCTTTTTTAGTAGGTATCTTGACATTCTTCACCTGTATGTCGCAAAACAAGGGTTTGACGACATACAGTAAATGTGTTATAATACTCTTATATCCTGCCTTTTATACTTAATAATTGGCAGATTTTCAGTATTTTATAATTTAAAGGAGAATTAACAAATGGCATCGAATGTTTCCTATCACGCTCAACAAACAGAAAAATATAACCATAAAACACAGGAACTTTTAAATGAACTTCCAGACTATTGTACCTCTTTTGTAAACTATAAATATCATACGATGGAACCTCGAAGTCGTTGCGGATATGTACAAGACCTTCGTATTTTTTTTCATTTTTTAAAAGACAAAAATCCATCTGTAAAAAATATGGAAATAAAAAATATACCATTAAATATTTTAGATAATCTGGACCAAGATGATATTCTGGAATATCTAAAATGGTTAGAATGTTATGAATTGGATGAAAAAGTTTACCGAAATGGTAATGTCGGTTTAAAACGGAAACTTGCTTCTCTCCGTACTTTCTATAAATATGTTAGTTCTCAAAAAGGCATGATTACCAATAATCCTGCTGTGAAAATTGATTTGCCAAAATTAAATAAGACAAACGTAAGAACTCTTGAAGACTGGGAACGTGAAGATTTTTTAGAACTTTTTGAATATAAATATCAGGAAGCCGTAGAAAAACTAGAACATACACCAAAAGAAAAACTGCTGCAACAAGATAAAGCTGCTCCCGCCATCGTAAAACGGAATAAGGCAATCTTCTATGTTCTCATTGGTACTGGAATGCGTGTATCAGAGTTGGTTGGAATTGACCTAAAAGACATTAAATTAGAAACAGGAAGGGTTAATATTATTAGAAAAGGCGGAAATCACGATTATATCTT
>CAYMHX010000002.1:0-37338 GCA_964390325.1 uncultured Roseburia sp.
TCGTGACCGCGTGTGGCGCAGGCGTGATTTTCAATCACCGCCTATATATTTACTCCAATTCATCAACTGTGATATATTTTATCTCTTTGAATTGTCTTATACCTTTTTATAATCTATCATTTTCACGCATCTCCTTCATATATTCCTCTACATTTTCTCCTCTTTCGCTTGGGATAATAAAACTATCCCAATTAATAGGTGTTTTGGTTACTTTTGTTCCATCATAGGCTCTTATATCTTCATCAATTAATATTGTATTGCCGTTTACTGTTGCTAACATAAAATAAACACACCTCTTTCTTTTTGTTTTTTATAATTTATGATAATTAATTATCGAAAAATTCATTTGATATAATTGAGCAAATTTAAAATATTGCACAAATTTGTCTTTCTTACAAAGACAATTGTTCTTAAAAATCTCAAAGTGTCTTTATTGCAAAAACAAGTACGTATTTTAAATACAATGGGGATGATAAGTGTATTGAAACACTTATTAAAATATGTTAAAATTACATATAGAAAGCACCCATGACAGGGTGGTAACCTCCCGGCTTTTACCAGTTTACTGGAATACATAAGAAGGGAGGTGACGCTTATGACAGCTTATGAAATCATTTCGATTTTCTTAGGTATTTTAACATTGTTATTTACCTTTGGCAGCTTGATTGTTGTGTTGCTTGCCTTTCTCGATAACAAGAGAAACAAGCGAAAATAAAAATGCCTATCCTGTCTGAACCACAGGATAGGCGATGTCCGTAAGGACATTAGACCACTGGGAGCATCCACTTTGGAGTGGGTGCTTTCTTTAATTACAATATATCATTGTTTGGTATATATTTCAAGAGGTTCTTTTTTGATTTTTTCACATTTTAGGGTTCACACGCCAGTCACCCTATTGGTTTCTTGATAGACTAACAGGGGATTGGAATAGTTCGGTTCTATTGAGCAGGAAACTTAAATTAGTGTAGCTGGATTGTACTAATTCTTTTGGCAATTTGCTTATGAGTTATATTTAGTAAAAATAAAACGGAAACAAATCATATGTCGAAAAATGCAACGTAAATGCAACGCAAATTTTTGCGTTGCATTTTTCGTAATGGTATGATACGATAATTTCAACAAAATTTAGCGAAGAATCCACTTCCTCTAAACAAAGTGTAGGGATGGGAGGAATCGCTATTTTATGGTAATTATGATTGTATTTCTCTAAAATATAGCATACAATGTACTTAGTGAAAAATAGGTGGTGGTGCATTATGGAACTTACAAAAACTGCTAAATTACAGATTTATACATCAGAGAATGATAAATCCCTTTTGCTTGCAAGTATGAGGGCTTATGCTGATGCCTGCAATTTTATTTCTTATTATGTATATACCACAAAAGATTTATCACAGATTTCTGTACAGAAACACACCTATGATACTGTCAGAACAGAATATCATCTTCCATCACAGATGGCTTGTAATGCCGTTCGTACTGTTATTGGTTCTTACAAGACTAACAAAACGAATGGTTTTGATTGGACGGAATGCAAATATCATACACCACAGATGACTCTATCATGGAATAGGGATTATTCCCTTAATGCAGACAAGTTCTCCGTTGGTACGTTACACGGACGCATCAAGGTTGATTATGCAAAATCTGGCATGGAAAAGTATTTTGATAAATCTGTATTTCGCTTTGGAACTGCGAAAGTGGTTTATAAGCACAGTAAGTTTTTCTTACATATTTCTGTTTCCTACAATTCTGATGAATTACAAGATACGGATGTATGCCATGTTGTAGGTCATGATAGAGGCATCCGATTTATCACATCTTCCTATGATAGTAAAGGCAAATCCGTATTTTATAATGGGAATCAAGTGAAACAGAAACGTGCTCATTACAAATTATTACGTAAACAGCTACAGCAGGTGGGTACTCCATCATCAAGACGTAGATTAAAGTCCATTGGTCAGCGAGAAAACCGTTGGATGCAGGATGTGAATCATTGCATTAGTAAGGCACTCGTTGTAAGCAACCCCAAAGGGACTTTACATGTCATGGAAGACTTGACAGGAATCCGTTCTGTTACTGAGCGTGTCCGTGTAAAAGACAGGTATGTTTGGGTATCATGGGCTTATTATGACTTGGAACAAAAACTTACATACAAAGCCATGGAACACGGACAAAAAGTCATTAAGGTGAATCCACGTTATACAAGTCAGACATGCCCAAAATGCGGTCATATCGACAAAAATAACAGAGATAAACAGAAGCATATTTTCTGTTGTAAAAACTGTGGCTATAAATCTAATGATGACCGAATTGGAGCAATGAATCTCTACCGAATGGGAATTGAGTACCTTGTAGAGTCACAAAACAGTATATCTGATTTGTGAGGGGTGTTGTCAGCCACCCCGTAATGCAACGCTACTTTTGGCCACAATGCCAAATGACGAAATGTGGAAGGAGTAATCCGCTATACCACAGGGCAGTTGCAAGCTCCGACTTCTATAAGTCGGAGTGGTTGACGATAATGGTTAAAAATATTGTTGACCATATCGTTTTTGTGTTAGAATAAAGAAAAAGAAAGGAAAACGAAATGAGTACAACAGAAATCGGAATTGGCGGTAATCGAAAGCATAAAGATACGTTGTTTCGGAAAATATTTGGAACAGAAGAACATAAAAAATATTTATTATCCTTATACAATGCAGTAAATCATTCAAATTATAGTAATATAGATGACTTACAGTTAATTACATTAGATGATGTTTTATTTGTATCTATGAAAAATGATGTCGCATTTTTATTTGATTGTAAAATGAATTTATATGAACATCAAAGCACAATCAATCCAAATATGCCATTGCGGGGATTTATGTATATGGCAAAGTTATGGCAGAATTGGATTCAAAAAAATAAGAAAAATATTTATACAAAAAAATTAGTGAAAATACCAACACCGCGATACATGGTTTTTTATAACGGAACAGAAGAAACAGAGGATAAATATGAATTATATTTATCTGATGCGTTTGAAAGTATAACAAAAACAGGGAAGTATGAGTGGACAGCAGAAGTATATAATATTAATGTAGGAAAAAATAAAGAATTAATGGAAGAATGTAAAGCCTTACGAGAATATGCAGACTTTGTGCAGATGGTGCGGGAATATTATAAAGAAAGCAGAGATGAGAAAGAAGCAATTAAGAAAGCATTGGAACAGGCGATAGATAAGAATTATTTGGATGGATATTTTAAAAAGGAAAGGGAGGAAGTGTTTATGACAACCTTATTAGAAGTGGACTGGGATATTTATGAAAACGACCTTCGGGAAGAAGGCAGAAGAGAGAAGGAGATAGAAGTCATCGTTGCTATGTATAAAAATGGGATATCAATGGAGCAAATAGCTTCTATTATTCAATTAGACATAGAAGAAGTAAAAAAAATACTTGATAGGAAATATCTATTGCGTTAAGAAATAAAAAGGTTTTTAATTCATCTACACGTTTTTAAAAATGAGCATGCTTATGAGTTATATTTAGTAAAAATAAAACGAAAACAAATAATATGTTAAAATAGTGCAACGTAAATGCAACGCAAAAATTTACGTTGCATTTTGCATTGTATTATGATACGATAATTTTAATAAAATAGTTCAATGGAGAACAACTATGAAAGAAAATAAATTTTTAGAATTATCCTGCCAAGAGAATGACTTAGTTTTTCATGAATTGACAGCAAAACTAATAGAAAAACTAGATTTATCAGCAGTATCGGAAGATGTATTGCGTACATTAGGATTTTTTACCAAGGATAAAAAATATAACAATGCCGCAGCATTATTTGCAGATAAGAATCATTTTTACGGAATTGATATGGCTCGTTTCGGCAGCTCCATCAATGAAATTATGGACAGAGAAACGATTACAGGTTCATCAATATTAAAACAATATGATGAAGCTGTGAATATGATAAAACGATACTATCAATATGAAGAAATATCAGGTATAGAACGTAAAATCGTGGAATTAATACCAGAAAATGCTTATCGTGAAGCAATCGCCAACGCATTAATTCATCGCGATTGGAGTATGAATGCACATATTCGTATAGCAATGTTTTCAGATAGAGTAGAAATAAAATCACCCGGCAGTTTACCAAAGGGTTTAACAGCAGAGGAGTATGAAAACGGAGAGATTTCTTGTCTAAGAAATCCTATTCTTGGAAATATATTCTATCGGTTAAAGTATATAGAAATGTTTGGAACAGGTGTAACTCGTATTAAACATGCGTATGCTAATGCACGTATCAAACCTAAATTTATGATTACTGAACATGTAATAAGTGTAGTATTGCCAGTAATTAGTAATAAATATCATGTTACGGATGATGAAGATAAGATAATAAAAATTTTAGAGCATGGTGTTCCATTATCAAGCAGTAACATTGCAAAAGATTTAGGATATACGAAATCAAAAACATTAAGAATACTTGATACTTTAAATGAAAAAGGTTACATTAAAGTGCTTGGAAATGGACGTGGAACAAAATATTCTTTATAGCATAACTATATATTTTGGATAATAAAGGGGATATTTAGAAATGAAGGCAGCAATTGGCATACAAAATTTTGATGAACTAAGAGAGAAAAAATATTTTTATATTGATAAAACAGCTTTTATTAAAGAATGGTGGGATTGTGGGGACAGTGTAACTTTAATTACTCGGCCACGCCGTTTTGGAAAAACTTTAAATATGAGTATGATAGAGCAGTTTTTTTCTGTAAATTATGCAAATAGAGCAGATTTATTTGAGGGACTTTCTGTTTGGGAAGATGGAGAATATCGTGCTTTGCAGGGAACATATCCTGTTATCAATCTTTCTTTTGCTGGCATAAAGGAAAACGATTATGAGACAGCAAATTTTAGAATAAGACAGGTTTTGAAAAGTCAATATGAAAAAAATCAATTTTTGTTAGAAAGTGATAAATTATTAGATACACAAAAAACATATTTTAGAAGAATGTTAGAAGATGTGAGTGTGATAGAAGCACCTATGGTACTTCAGCAGTTAGCTAATTTTTTATTTCAGCATTATGGAAAAAAGGTGATTATTCTTTTAGATGAATACGATACGCCAATGCAAGAAGCATATGTAGATGGTTATTGGGAAGAATTGGTTGGATTTACTAGAAGTTTGTTTAATTCTACTTTTAAAACAAATCCGTATTTGGAACGGGGAATTATGACAGGGATTACAAGAATTAGTAAAGAATCTATTTTTTCTGACCTGAATAATTTAGAAGTGGTGACAACTACTTCTAATAAATATGCGACAGCATTTGGTTTTACAGAAGAAGAAGTGTTTAGAGCATTGGAGTTATTTGGTTTTGGAAGTCAAAAAGAGTGTGTGAAATATTGGTATAATGGATTTACTTTTGGTAAATCTTCGGATATTTATAATCCATGGTCGGTGCTTAATTTTCTTGCCACAGGAAGTTATAATACTTATTGGGCAAATACAAGCAGTAATAGTTTGGTCAGTAAATTGATACGAGAAGGGGGTAAAGGAATTAAGTCGACTTTTGAAAGTTTGCTAAGGGGAGAAGTGATTCAGTGTCCAATTGATGAACAGATTGTGTACAATCAATTAGATGTCAGAAAAAGTGCGATTTGGAGTCTTTTACTTGCAAGCGGTTATTTAAAGGTTATTCACAAGCAAAGTATGTTAGAAGCAGCAGAGGCAAGTTTCCCAATTTATGATTTGGCACTTACGAATTATGAAGTCAAAAAGATGTTTTTTTTAATGGTAACCAGTTGGTTTGGAGAAGTGGAAGAAAATTATGGGGATTTTGTTAGTGCATTGCTTTGTGGTGATGTGGAAGCAATGAATATCTGTATGAATGAGATGACAATGGAGATATTCAGTTATTTTGATGCAGGGTCTAAGTCCGAACGGAGTGCAGCAGAAAAGTTTTATCATGGATTTGTACTTGGCTTGGTTGTAGAGCTGCGTGAAAGATATCAGATTACGTCAAATCGGGAAAGTGGGTTTGGAAGATATGATGTGATGTTAGAGCCGAAAAGAGAAGAAGATGATGCAATCATTATAGAATTTAAGGTATTTCAAGAAAAAAAGGAAAAATCGTTGGAAGAAACGGTAAAAACAGCTTTACAGCAGATAGAAGAAAAGCAATATGAAGCAGGATTATTGGCAAAAGGGATTAAAAAGGAACGAATTAAAAAGTATGGTTTTGCTTTTGCAGGAAAAGAGGTATTAATTGGATAAAAACTTTTTTTGATATTTTTGCTGATGTATGGTAGAGTAGTAGGGTGTATGTTTTTATACTGCTATAATTGAGCAAATACAGAAAATCGCACAAAAATACAATGATTTTATCTGTATATAAAAGATAATTACAATTTTTCTTTTGTAGATTTCTTTCTAAAACAGAAAAGTTTATGCGATATTTTTAATTTACTCATTTATAGCAACACATTATAGCAATGTTCTGATAAAAAAGTATAAAATAGTTACAATGAGGATAAAAATGGAAAGGTACAAAGTGATAGGAAAATGAAACAGCAGGAATATGAATTTCATAAGAAAAAGAGGATTGTTATAAAGATTGGTTCGTCATCTTTGACACGCCCTGAAACAGGGAATTTAAATCATATTAAGATGATGCACTTGGTAAGGGAGCTGTGCGATATTAGAAATCGTGGAATTGATGTGTGTTTGGTAAGTTCAGGTGCGATTGCCGTCGGTCGTCAGACTATTGGTTTACAGGAACGTCCAAAGGATATTTCTGTAAAACAGGCGTGTGCGGCGATTGGACAGGCACAGTTGATGTTAAGTTACGAAAAGCTTTTTTCTGAGTACAATCAGGTGATGGCACAGGTTTTGATGACTAAAAATACAATGGTACATCCGGTGGCAAGGGAAAATGCGAAAAATACCTTTGAAGAATTGTTTCGTATGGGTGTGATTCCGATTGTAAATGAAAATGATACGGTTTCCACTTACGAAATGCAGTTTGGTGACAATGATACGCTTTCTGCGATTGTTACTTCTTTGGTAGGAGCTGATTTATTAATTTTGTTGTCGGATATTAATGGATTGTATACGGATGACCCACATACAAATCCGAATGCCAAGTTGATTGAAGTGGTAGAACAGTTAGACGAATCACTTTTTGCAATGGCAAAAGGTTCAACAGGAAGTGATGTTGGTACAGGAGGAATGTCTACAAAGTTAAATGCAGCCAAAATTGCAACAGCTTCAGGTGCAGATATGATTATTGCAAATGGAGAAGATGTGTGTATTTTGCATCATATGTTGGATGACAGCTTTGCAGGAACTGTATTTAAGGCGAATAAGGATGAAAATTTTTCTCTGGCAGAATTTGTTAGAGAATTGTAATGAGATGTTTTTGTGGTAAAAACAAATTTGTGTAAAAGATGGAAATACGGTAACTATTCAAAACATTTACTGTTTTGAATAAAAGAACATGATTTAGGCGTACAAAAATTCTATTGCAAAGTGATTTTTAAGGAATTTTTATATCGTAACTATGAAGTACGGAATAGTTACGAAATTTATTTGATAAGGATAAGAGAAAACGAAAGGTAGGTTAGATAGATGAAAAAAGAAGAAATTGAACGTATTAATGAATTATATAAAAAATCAAAAGCAGAAGGTTTAACAGAGGAGGAAAAAGAAGAACAGGCGATTTTAAGAAAACGTTTCATTGCAAATGTAAGAGGAAATTTGGTTTCCAATTTGAACAATATTGATATGGTAAATGCAGACGGAACCGTAGAAAACCTTGGAGAAAAATATGCAGGAAAGAAAAATCTGTCGTAGTTTTTATCGAAATCTGCGAAATGCGATGACACAGGAAGAAGTGTCTGAAAAAAGCAAAAAAATCTGTGATGGGATTTTGGAGAGTGAAACATACAAGCAGGCAAAGGTGGTATTAGGCTATTATCCATTAGGAAATGAAGTGGATTGCAAAGTAGTATTACAGAAGGCGTTAATTGATGGAAAGTATGTGGCATTACCAAGAACGGCAGAAGATGGCAGGATGGATTTTTATGAAATACAGAGTTTGTCTGATGTGGCAGAGGGTACTTTTCATGTGATGGAGCCGAAAGCTGAGTGTAAGATTTTTTTTCCGGTATCGGAGTGTGGAAAACAGGAAGAAATCTTGGTTTTAGTGCCTGGGGTGGTATTTGATAGAGCCGGAAATCGGTATGGATATGGAAAGGGATATTATGACAGGTATTTTGCAAGATTTCCGAAACTGAAACGAATGGCATTGGCATATGAGAAACAGATATCAGAGAAAGTACTAAATTGTCTGCCGACTGATGTGAAAATGCACAAAATTATGACAGATACAGAGCAGATAGATATAAATTACTTGTTGTTTTAAACAAAAGAAAGTGATTTATGAATCGTAATTAGCAAGATACTGTTACACAGTGTTAAAAAAATAACAAATAGCTTTTTATCCGATGCGAGAAATTCTGCAAGTTTTCTCGTACGGTTCTTCGCAATGAAAAATTGATCAGAAATGAGGAGTAAAAGGCAGAATGAGAGGGAGAATATGGAATTATTAGAAATTTGTAAGCAGGCAAAAGCAGTAAAAGGAACGATTGGAATTTTAGATACAAATACGAAAAATAAGGTTTTAAAAAGAGTAGCAGATGCTTTAGTAAAAGACAGCGATTATATTTTAGAAGAAAATATTAAGGATTTAAAAAACGGCAGAGCAAATGGTATGTCAGAAGGCTTACTTGACCGTTTGATGCTGACAGGAGAACGTATAGACCAGATGGCTGAGGGATTAAGACAGATTGTGGCATTGGATGACCCAATTGGAGAGGTACTTTCTATGAAAATTCGTCCAAATGGCTTAAAGGTTGGTAAAAAACGTGTTCCGTTAGGTGTAGTAGGTATTATTTATGAGGCAAGACCAAATGTAACGGTGGATGCGTTCGGACTCTGCTTTAAGACAGGAAATACAGTGATTTTAAAGGGCGGCAGTGATGCTATTAATTCTAATATTGCAATTGTAAATGTCATTCGTAAGGCATTAAAAGAGTTAAAAGTACCTGAAACAGCCATTTCTTTGATTGAAGATACGGATAGAGAAACAGCAGCAGCATTTATGAAGATGAATGAATATGTGGATGTATTGATTCCAAGAGGCGGTGCAGGATTAATCAAGGCCGTTGTAAATCAGGCAACGATTCCAGTCATTGAAACAGGAACAGGAAATTGTCATATTTATGTAGATGAAACAGCAGATGTAGAGATGGCAGTGAATATTATTATGAATGCAAAAACACAGCGAATTGGTGTATGCAACGCCTGTGAATCACTTGTTATCCATGAAAATATGGTAGAAGCAGTTGTGCCACAGTTATTGACACGTTTACAGACAAAGTCCGTAGAAGTACGCTGCGATGAAATCATTAAAGCTTGTGCATTAAAACAGAGTGATTTAAAGACAGAGCTTATCAAAACAGCAGTGGAAGAAGACTGGGGAACGGAATATTTAGATTATATTCTTTCTATGAAAACCGTTGCAAATATTGAAGAAGCAATTGCACATATTAACAAATACAATACAGGACATTCGGAAGCGATTATTACAAATGATTATAACCATGCAGAGCAGTTTTTAAATGAAATTGATGCAGCCTGTGTTTATGTGAATGCTTCTACACGTTTTACAGATGGATTTGAATTTGGCTTTGGAGCAGAAATCGGTATCAGTACCCAAAAGCTTCATGCAAGAGGTCCAATGGGCTTAGAAGCACTTACCAGTACAAAATATATCGTCTATGGCAATGGACAGACACGTTAGAATTTAGGAAACAGTTCAGCTATCAGTTAAAAAGAAAAACATCGGAGGCTTGTATTAGGATTTTTTCTTTTGTGCTGATGAGTGGAATGCCAGTTTATGAGCAAAGTTAGTTGCGAAACAACGGGAATGCGACGAATCGCCTTTGACAATGGCATGGACTGAACGGTTACGAACTTAGAAAATGAGAGGTAAGAATGAAGAAACAGCAGTTTGATTTAAAATATATTGACAAAAAAAATATTCCTACAGAAGAACCTGCAAGACAGTATTATTTTATGGATATTGCAAAAGAATATGTGGCACAGTTGGCAGAGAAAAAGGGAAGCCCATTGACCTTTTGTGTTACCACTTTCGGCTGTCAGATGAATGCCCGCGATTCGGAAAAATTAGTGGGTATTTTAGAGTGTATTGGTTATGTAGAAGCAGAAGATGAAAAAGCAGATTTTGTGATTTACAATACCTGTACTGTCCGTGAAAATGCAAACAATAAAGTGTATGGCCGTCTTGGCTATTTAAGCGGGTATAAGAAGAAAAATCCATATATGATGATTGGTTTATGTGGTTGTATGATGCAAGAGCCAACCGTAATTGAAAAAATCAAATCCAGTTATTCTTTCGTGAATTTGGTATTTGGAACACATAATATTTATAAATTTGCAGAATTAATCGTAAATGCATTAGAAGCAGGGCGTTTAACGATTGATATTTGGAAGGATACGGATAAAATTGTAGAGGATTTGCCGATAGAACGAAAATATTCTTTTAAATCGGGTGTAAATATTATGTTCGGCTGTAACAATTTCTGTAGTTATTGTATCGTACCATATGTGCGAGGCAGAGAACGAAGCCGTGAGGCAAAGGAAATTGTGCGTGAAATTGAACATTTGGTGGCAGACGGCGTAAAAGAGGTGATGTTATTGGGACAGAACGTAAATTCCTATGGAAAAAACTTAGATACGCCAATGACATTTGCACAGTTGTTACAGGAAATTGAGCAGATTGAAGGATTGGAGCGTATTCGTTTTATGACTTCCCACCCGAAGGATTTATCGGATGAATTGATTGAAACGATGAAACATTCCAAAAAAATCTGTAATCATTTCCATTTGCCATTACAGTCAGGAAGCAGCAGAATTCTTAAAATTATGAACCGTCATTACGATAAGGAGCATTATTTAGAACTGGTTCGTAAAATCAAAGAAGCTGTACCTGATATGGCAATTACAACGGATATTATTGTTGGTTTCCCGGGGGAAACGGAAGAAGACTTTGAAGAAACGATGGATGTGGTTCGCCGTGTCGAATATGACAGTGCATTTACCTTTATTTATTCCAAACGTACAGGAACACCTGCGGCAGCAATGGAAGAACAGGTTCCGGAAGATGTGGTAAAAGCACGTTTTGACCGTTTGTTAAATCTGGTACAGGAAATTTCTGCAAAAAAAGCGGGTGCTTTAACAGGACAGACATTGCCAGTCTTAGTAGAAGAACAGAATGCACAGGATGATACACTTGTGACAGGAAAGCTGACCAATAATTCTACCGTACATTTTAAAGGTACAAAAGATATGATTGGAACGATTCAGAATGTAAGATTAAACGAATGTAAGGGATTTTATTATATTGGTGAAGTGGTATCATAAGAATTACTTTGATAATTATTTAACATAGATTGCCGGATTGGAATGTCAGTCTGGCAATTTTATAAAATGGAGAGATGTATGTATTCATATATAAAAGGAATTTTAACAGATGTAGAAGAAAATCTGGTGGTACTGGAAGCTGGGGGAATTGGTTATAATGTACATACAACAGCTCAAACATTGGATTATCTTCCGTCTGTGGGAGAAGAATTAAAGCTGTATACTTATTTAAATGTCAGAGAAGATGCCATGCTTTTGTATGGATTTCTGACAAAAGATGATTTAAAGGTATTTAAATTATTATTAGGTGTCAGCGGAATTGGACCAAAAGGTGCGCTTGCCATTTTGTCTGTCATGAGTACGGATGATTTGCGTTTTGCGGTATTAGCAGAGGATGCAAAAGCGATTGCAAAAGCACCCGGGATTGGTGCAAAGACGGCACAGCGTTTGATTTTAGAATTAAAGGATAAGTTGAGTTTGGAAGAAGCTTTTGAACAAAAACTTGCAAATGAGAGTGCAAAGGCTGTTCCAAATCAACTGAAAGGCATTAAAAATGATGCAGTTCAAGCATTAGTGGCATTGGGATATTCTTCTACGGATGCGTTAAAAACCGTTAATTCTGTAGAAATAAAAGAAGGCTTTGATGTGGAGGATGTGTTAAAGGCTGCGTTAAAACAAATGGCATTTATGTAGTAACAGTTCAGCCATCAGCCAAAATGAAAAGGATCAGATGCTTGCATCATGATTTTTTCATTTGAGCTGATGAGCAAAACGCCATTTTATAGCAAACCTATGTTTTGCTGCAAAGCTTAGTTGCGAAGCAACGGGAAAGCGACGAAGTCGCCTTTGCGAATGGCGTGGGCTGAACTGTTACTTTATGTAGGAGGAATCTATGGAAAAACGTGTGATTTCTACACAGATAATGGAAGAAGATATTAAAAACGAGAAAACGTTACGCCCACAGACACTTGAAAATTATATCGGGCAACAGAAGGCAAAAACCAATTTAAAAATTTATATTGAAGCTGCAAAAGGACGAGGCGAAGCATTAGACCATGTTTTATTTTTTGGACCTCCGGGACTTGGAAAAACAACGTTAGCAGGAATTATTGCAAATGAAATGGGGACTCATATGAAAGTAACTTCCGGTCCTGCGATTGCAAAACCTGGAGAAATGGCAGCGATTTTGAGCAATTTACAAGAAGGAGATATCCTTTTTGTAGACGAAATTCATCGTTTAAACCGTCAGGTAGAGGAAGTGCTTTATCCTGCCATGGAAGATTATGCAATAGATATTATGATTGGAAAGGGTTCTTCTGCTCGTTCGATTCGTTTGGATTTGCCAAAATTTACCTTAGTTGGTGCAACCACAAGAGCAGGGCTTCTATCAGCTCCGTTGCGTGATCGTTTTGGTGTCATTCATCATCTGGAATTTTATACGGTGGATGAATTAAAGACCATTATTATGAAATCGGCAGAAAAATTGGAGGTCGAAATGGATGAAGAAGGTGCATTTGAACTGGCAAGACGTTCTCGCGGCACCCCACGTTTAGCAAACCGTTTATTAAAGCGTGTCCGAGATTTTGCAGAAGTAAAATACGATGGCAAAATTTCAAAAGAAGTGGCTTCGTTTGCATTGGATTTATTGGAAGTAGATAAATTTGGTTTAGACCAGAATGATAGAAATATTTTAATGACCATGATAGAAAAATTTCAAGGCGGTCCTGTCGGTTTAGATACGTTAGCAGCTTCCATTGGGGAAGATGCAGGCACAATTGAAGATGTTTATGAGCCATATTTAGTGAAAAATGGATTTATTATCCGTACTCCAAAAGGGCGAATGGTAACGGATTTTGCCTATAAACATTTCGGACTTGAAAAATAAGGGTTGGTAAAAAACAGTTGCTTTTCTTTAATTTCAAGATTATACTATTTTATAGGTGATATTATTTTACAAATGATAATTTGGGGTCAATGTTTTATAAGAACAGATAATGGCAGATAGCTTAAAGAAAAGTACAGGGAGGAAAACGTATGGCAGAGAAGACCACAGCTGATGTATTGATTGGCGGAAAGGTATATACTTTATGCGGTTATGAAGAAGAAGGGTATTATCCGAAGGTTGCCAGCTATATTAACAGTAAAATGCAGGAATTAAGTTCTGTTGAGGGTTTTAAGCGTTTTTCCTTGGAGATGAAATCGATATTAATTCATTTAAATATTGCAGATGATTACTTTAAGACAAAAGCTTTATTGGAACAGTTAGAAGCGGATATGGAAGTGAAGGAGAAAGAACTTTATGACTTAAATCAGGAGTTGATTGAAAGCCAGATAAAGTTGGAACAGTTAGAAGCAGAGAAGCAGAAGTTGGAAGATAAAAATCAAGAATTAATGCTTGCTGTTTCTAAAGCAGAAACTGTAAAATCAGAAGTGATAAAAGAAGAAAAGCAGTAACTATTTGGAGCAGTTCAAAACACTCACTGTTTTGAACAAAAGAACATGATTCAGGTGTGCAAAAATTCCATTACGAAGTAATTTTTAATGAATTTTTGCACCAACGTAGTTGGGTGGAACTATGAAGGTACTGAATAGTTACGAAAAGCAATCGTTATAACAAAAAGAAAGAATCGGGGACGGAGCGTTTCGTCCTCTTTTTGCTTTATTAGAAATGAGGATTAAAATGAAGAAACAAATTGAATTATTAGCTCCAGCAGGCTCATTTGAAATTTTTAAGGCTGTGATTTCGGCAGGGGCAGATGCGGTCTATGTGGGTGGTGCATTATTTGGTGCAAGGGCTTATGCCAATAATTTTTCCAAAGAAGAATTATTAGAAGCGATTGATTATGCGCATTTACATGGATGTAAATTATATTTAACGGTAAATACTTTATTAAAAGAGCGAGAATTAGAAGAACAGCTCTATACTTATTTATTGCCATATTATGAACAGGGATTAGACGGTGTCATTGTACAGGATATTGGGGCAATGGCATTTATCCGTACTCATTTTCCGAATATGGAAATCCATACCAGTACGCAGATGACGGTGACAAATCGTTATGGTGCAGAATTGATGAAGGAGTTAGGAGCGTCTCGTGTAGTAACGGCGAGGGAATTGTCATTTGCAGAAGTTAGAGATATTTCAGAGCATGTGGAGGTGGAAATTGAAAGTTTTGTGCATGGTGCACTTTGTTACTGTTATTCGGGACAGTGTCTGCTTAGCAGCGTTATCGGAGGCAGAAGTGGAAATCGGGGAAGATGTGCGCAACCATGCCGTCTGCCGTATGAAGCATTGAAAGAAGATGGAAAGCGAATGAGTAATCCAAAAACTCCATATATATTGAGTCCAAAAGATTTGTGTACAATTAAAATATTGCCACAGTTGGTACAAGCAGGTATTTATTCTTTTAAAATTGAAGGAAGAATGAAGCAGGTAGAGTATGCAGCCGGAGTTGTTTCTATTTATCGGAAGTATATCGATTTGTATTTGGAAAAAGGAGAAGCTGGTTATCGGGTAACGGAAGAAGACTATCAAAGATTATTGGATTTGGGCAATCGAAGTGGTTTTACGGAAGGATATTATAAACAGTACAATGGAGCTGATATGATTACCTTTGAACAGCCAAGCCATAAAAAAGGAAATGAAGCCTTACAGGAAGAAATTCGCAAAGACTATGTACAGACAGAAAGAAAAGAAAAAATTAAAGGAATTTTAAATTTATCGAAAGATTTTCCTGCTAAAATGACGGTGGTATATCAAGATATTACGGTGACAATCACAGGAGATATTGTGCAGGGAGCTTTAAAACAACCGCTTTCTTATGAAAAAATCGCAGAAAATATGAAAAAAACAGGAAATACGGCATTTGAATTTGAAGATTTGCAGATTGAAATGACAGAAGCTATTTTTATGCCGATGAAAAGCTTAAATCAGCTTCGCAGAGATGCTCTAGATGAACTTACGGAAGAACTTTTAGAGAAGTACCGCAGAAAAAATCCATTAGAAGTAAGAAAAGAAACAGAAGTTGTTGAAAAATTAGGTTGCGTACAATTAATAACAGCTTCTATAGAAGATAGAAAACAGTTGACAGTGCTTTTAGAGAATGATATGGTAAATTCTATTTATTTAGACAGTGCTTGTTATACGAGAGAAAGACTTATTAACGATTTAAAGACTGATGTAGAAATGATTAAGAAAGCAGGAAAAAAGAAATACTATATTCTGCCGGCAGTATTTCGGAAGCATACATCGGACTTTTATCAGGCAATAGCAAAAGACTTACAAAGTCTTGCATTAGATGGAATTGTAGTTAAAAATTATGATGCATTGCAGTTTGTGAGAACGTATTTAAGTGATATGGAGATGATTTTTGACCATAATTTATACAGTTTTAATAATCAAGCGGTGAAAGCATTGGAACAATTTTTACCTGTACGAATAACGGCACCGTTAGAATTAAATAAAAAAGAATTAGTACAGCGACATAATGAAGAAAGTGAAATACTTCTTTATGGCAGGCTTCCATTGATGACTTCGGCACAGTGTATCAAGCGCAGTACAGATGGCTGTAAGAAGCATACAGGAATTTCTTTTTTGAAAGACCGTTACAATATACAGTTTCCTGTGAGAAATTGCTGTGAAGAATGTTACAATGTCATTTATAATTCCGTTCCACTGGTATTATTTGGACAGATTACGGAATTAAAAAAGATGGGATTTGGGACATATCGGTTAGCGTTTACTACCGAATCTGATGTGGAAATGAGACAAATTCTTTTGGCTTGTGCGAAAGCATTTGCACAATGTGCAGAAGCGTTTGCACAAGAAACAAAAAATAAAAAAACAAGTTATAAAGGTGACATTACAGGTGGTAATTATACTACTGGTCACTATAAAAGGGGAGTGGAATAACTTATGTTAAACCTCATAATTGAAGCATCTCAATACTTATTAATTCTATTTTTTGGAATTTATACAGTAGAGAGTTTTGAATCACGCATACCGGGACTTCGTGAGAAAACAAGAAATGGGATTTATCACAGACAGTGTATCTTAATTTATCTCATGCATATGATTGCGTCCAATTTAATTTACATAGTGACGGATGATATAAAAATGATATTGCTTTATGTAGTTCAGTTTGCCTTAATTACTGTAATTCAATGTTTTTTTCAGCTTTTTTACGAAAATGCATCCAGACTTTTAACAAACCATATGTGTATGCTACTGGTAATTGGGTTTGTAATGATTACCCGCATTTCGCCTGATAAGGCGATAAAACAGACGATTATTGCAGCAATTGCATCGATATTTGCATTTGTTGTGCCGATATGTATTCGGCGTGTGGGAATTGTAAGACGTTTGTATCCGATTTTTGGAATTGGAGGATTAGGCTGTCTTTTGGCAGTGGCGGTTGCAGGAGCGATTAGCTATGGTGCGAAGCTGTCAATTTCGATTGGTGGCGTTTCGTTTCAGCCGGCAGAGTTTGTAAAAATATCCTTTATCTTTTTTGTGGCAGGGATGTTGTATAAAAATGTGGATAGGAAGCGGATTGTGATAACAACCATTCTTGCAGCAACCCATGTATTGATTTTGGTGCTTTCTAAGGATTTAGGTGCAGCATTGATTTTCTTTGTTGTATATTTAGTAATGCTGTTTGGGGCGACGAAAAATGCACTCTGTACTTTGGCAGGACTTGGGGCAGGTGCAGTTGCTTGTGTAATTGGATACTTTGCATTTTCCCATGTCAGAGTCAGAGTATTAGCATGGCAAAATCCCTTAGCGGTGATTGAGAAAGAAGGATATCAGATTTCTCAGTCTTTGTTTGCGATTGGGACAGGCGGATGGAAGGGACTTGGATTTTATAAGGGAGAACCGAATAAAATTCCAGTCGTTGTACAGGACTTTATTTTTTCGGCAATTGCAGAGGAATTTGGAGGAATTTTTGCAGTCTGCTTAATTTTAGTATGTTTAAGTTGTGTCCTGTTATTTTTAAAAATTTCTATGGAAATTTCAGACCAATTTCACCGTTTATTGGCACTGGGACTTGGAACATTGTATGGATTTCAGGTATTTTTAACAATTGGTGGTGTAACCAATTTTATACCTTTGACAGGTGTAACGCTACCATTGGTAAGTTATGGCGGAAGTTCTATTTTAAGCTCTATGATTATCTTTTCAATCATTCAGGGATTGTATATTTTAAAACGGGATGAGGAAATGAGGGATTAGATGAAAAAAGAAGAAATAAAAAAGAAATTGTGGACTTGGAAGAAAAAACAGGTAAGATGGGAATTTACAGTGATTAAATATCTTTTTGTTCTTTTGTTTGGAGCATTGATTGTTCATTTTGTGAATTTTCAGGTGAATGAAAGCGAAGATTTTATTAATAACAATTATAACAGTCGAGAAGATTTATTCGCAGAACGTGTGGTAAGAGGTGAAATTCGTTCTGCAGATGGAAAAACGCTGGCAGAAACGATAATGGAAGATGGAGAAGAAGAACGAAATTATCCTTATGCGAATTTATTTTCTCATGTAGTCGGCTATTCGGTAAATGGAAAGTCGGGAATTGAAAAAATGGCGAATTTTCATCTATTGCGTTCTCATGTTTCGGCTGGTGAAAAAGTGGAAACCGAGCTTGGGGCAAGTAAATATATTGGGGACAATGTAATTACGACTTTAAATTACGAATTGCAGGAAACAGCTTATGATGCCTTATCCTTTTACGAAGGAGCAATTGTAGTAATGCAGCCATCCACAGGCAAGATTTTGGCTATGGTCTCGAAGCCTGATTATAATCCGAATAATGTAGAACGGGACTGGGAAGATTTGATAGATGAGAGTAATACATCAACTGTCTTATTAAACCGTGTTACACAGGGTTTGTATCCACCAGGTTCTACCTTTAAGATTGTGACAGCACTTGCTTATTTAAAAGAATTTGGTGAAGATTATAGCTATACTTGTAATAGTAAACAGGAAGCAGAGGAGGCTGTCATTCATTGTATTAACCATAAGAGTCATGGTTTAGTGGATTTGGAAGAATCTTTTGCAGAATCGTGCAATGCTTCATTTGCAAATATTGGTTTGGAAATAGATAATTCGGATTTTCAAAAGCTTTGTGAAAAATTGCTTTTTAATAAAGAGTTGCCTACAAAATTTGCTTATTCAAAAAGTAAGTTTCAATTGACAAATCATTCGCCGGAGGCAGATGTGGTACAGGCTGCAATCGGACAGGGAACAACGGTTGTAACTCCTTTTCATATGGCGTTATTAGTATCTGCAATAGCAAATGATGGAATGCTGATGAATCCATATGTGATTGACCGTATTGAAAATCATTATGGAGAAACTGTGACACAGTATACAGCACAAAAATATGGACAGTTGATGAGTGAATCAGAGGCAAAGACCTTGCAATCCTATATGGAAGCCGTAGTGGATTATGGAACTGGTAAAAAATTAAAATCTGACAGTTACGAAGCGGCAGGAAAAACAGGTTCGGCTGAGTTTTCTTCTAAGGCAGAGAATTGTCATTCGTGGTTTGTAGGATATGCATATAATGAAACACAGGGAGATATTGCAGTAGCTATTTTAGTAGAAGAAGCAGGAACCGGAAGTTCCGTAGCCGTACCGATGGCGAAAGAAATTTTTGATACTTATTTCTTAGAGTTGCACGAAGACTAAAAAAGTATTATACTAAGAGTAATGTTGATGTAATTGTAATCGCACAAGGCAGTTACAGATATAAATAACCACACTAGGAGGTATTGCAATGATTGAAGCAACAAGCTGTGGGGGTGTGGTAATCTTTCGGGGTAAAATTCTGCTTTTGTACAAAAATTATAAAAATAAGTATGAAGGCTGGGTATTACCTAAGGGAACGGTGGAAGAAGGCGAAGAATATAAGGATACGGCACTTCGAGAGGTGTTTGAGGAAACTGGCGTTCGAGCATGTATTATTAAATACATTGGAAAAAGCCAATATACCTTCACCGTGCCGGAAGATACAGTGGAAAAAGATGTTCACTGGTATCTGATGATGGCAGACAGTTATTACAGTAAACCACAGAGAGAAGAATACTTTGTAGATTCGGGGTATTATAAATATCACGAAGCATATCATTTGTTAAAGTTTACAAATGAAAAACAGATTTTAGAGAAAGCATATAACGAGTATCTGGAATTGAAAAAGAGTAATTTATGGGGCAGTCATAAATATTTTTGAAACAGTGAGGATTTTTCATGAAATGGTATAATAATTTATATGTTGGAGAAAGCATTCAGCATAAAACAAAAAAGATAAAATGGAAAATCAAACATAACGCAGGGCAGATAAATATTTATGTGATTGCCATAGCTTCCAATCCACAGAATTTATTGGATATCATACCTGCGCAGGAGTTGATGCAGAAGGGCTATCCTAAGAAGGAAATACTTGTCATTGGTTTAGCGCAGGGGATGGAGGAAGCACAGCTTGTAGTGAAACAGATTATTGATGAGGTGTATCACGAAACAGGAGGATTTCAGATACTTCCTTATCTGCAAAAAAAGAAGGATTCGATGTAATCATTGATGGAATTATTATTTTTAATTTTAAAAATTATTCTAATGGTATGTTTGACAGTAGTTGGACTCGTTTTACTTTTATTGTGTATGATTTTATTTGTTCCAATTCATTATGAAGTTTCCGGAACAGTTACGGAATCCGGAGAACTGTCATTAAAAGGAAAGATAACCTATTGTTTATCAATCCTAAAGCTGATATTTTCTTATCAGGATGGACAGACAGATATGCAGATTTCTTTGTTTGGATTTCAAAGGAAACGAAAAAAGGAGTCTGTGGGAGAAGAAATTCTGACAGAAGAACAGGAAGCGGATTGGGAAGTTGGCGAAAAAACAGGCATTTCTGAAGAAGATATATTGGAAGAATGTGAAAGTCCAAAAGAAGAAATACTCGAAGAACTGCAGGAGTCTGATGAAACGATGGAAATATTAGAAGAATCGCTTCAAACAGATACCAAAGAACAGTTAAAAGAAAGTAAATTTGTAGAAGAAATAGAACCGGAAGAAGAACAGATAGAGGAAGGTTCTTTGGATAAGGATTCTTCAAAAGCAGATTTTTCAGAGAAATTAGAAGAAGATAGTCAAGCAGAGAAATCGTTTAAGAGAAAGACAAAAAAGAAACAGGGAAAAAAACGGAAAAAGAAAGAAAAAATCCTAAAAGAAAAAGTCCCAAAAGAAAAGAAAGAAAGTAAATATAATTTTGCATTCATAAAACAGCAATTAACAGATGAAAATAATCATTATGTAGTGAAAAAAGTCTGGGTAGAATTAGGATATTTGCTAAAACACTTTGGACTGCGAAAGATACAGACGGATTTGGTATTTTCAGCGGGCGACCCTGCATTAACAGGTCAGGTGTTAGGAGTTTTATGTATTATGCCTGTATTATATCGATATGAGTTTGGTTTAGTACCTGATTTTGACTCAGAAGAAGTATATTTAAAAGGAGAGTTTTTGGCAGCAGGACGGATTCGGCTCATACATGTATTAATTACAGCACTTCGGTTAATCTTAGATAAAAAGATTAGACTGGTAACGAAAAATATATTATTAATGCTAAAGTAATGGAAAGGCGGTATTTATGGCAGAGAACAATTTTAACACAACAGTGGAATCTTTATTTAAAGGAATGGATAGTTTTATTACAACGAAAACAGTAGTAGGGGATGCAATTAATATCGGTGATACGATTATTTTACCATTGGTAGATGTTTCTTTTGGTGTAGGAGCAGGAGCTTTTTGTCAGGATAAAAAGAATAACGCAGGAGGCGGTATGGGTGGTAAAATTACACCAAGTGCTGTCTTAGTCATTCAGAATGGAACAACCAAATTAGTCAATATCAAACATCAGGATGGCGTGACAAAGATTTTAGATATGGTGCCTGATTTTGTAAATCGTTTTGCACCAGCAAAGGAGGATTCTGTTACAAGCACTGCTTCTAAAGAAACGGTAAAGGCAGCAACAGAAGAAATGGAAGATATTTTAGAAAAATCTGTGAATAAATAAGAAAAAATTAATCCTAAAAGCATATATTAATAGAAAATATATGCTTTTTTGGTGTCAGAAATGAAACGAGTATGTGGATTTGCACTTTTTTGTTTTGCAATGGGAATGATGTTTATGTTAATTATTTCCAGTGAAATACTGGGATTTTTTCTGATTAGCATATGTTTGCTGGCGGGATATCATTTATTTTGCTGTTAAAGGAATGTTAAAACGCTATTACAGCGTAATTTTGCATCGTAACTATGAAGGTACTGAATAGTTACGATTTTTGTTAGTTTAAAAGGTGAGAAGAAAGAGACGAAAGGATAAGCTATGAAAGGATATCTGATAGAAAAATACAGTCAAATGACAAATGCTTACACCTGTAACCGCTTGGTAGAAGAAGCAGAAAAATTAGGAATAGAACTTTCTATCGTAGGTGTACATGATGTACAGGTGCGGGCAGATGGTCTATATCACAAAGGAAAGCGGTTAGAAAAAAGAGATTTTGTTATTAATCGTTATAAGTGGGGACTGATAAAAGAAGAATTAAATGCATTGGCAGAAAAAAGTTATAATCCGATAATGGAATATGACAGATATATCAATAAATATGAACAGGTAAAACGGCTTCATTCGGATGCATTTTTGCTTCCCAAATATCTTATGACGACTTCTCAAGGAAATTATGAGGAAATTACGGCTTATTTAGGTTTGCCGTTTGTAATAAAAGGATTGGAAAGTTCCATGGGAGCCGAAGTTCTTTTAATTGAAAATGCCGAGGCATTTTATCAGTTAGGGAAAAGGTACGGTATGGAGAAAGAATGGCTTTGTGAAGAATTTATCAAGACAAGCATTGGAAGGGATATGAGGTTTTTTAGTATTCGTGGGGAAGTAGTTGCAGGAATGGTGAGAAAATCAAAGGGCGATTTCCGTGCGAATGTGGCATTAGGGGCAGCAGTAGAGCCTTGTGAAATCACTTCTGAAATTCAAAGCATTGCAAGAGATATTTATAAGCAGACAGGATTGGATTTTCTTGGAATAGATTTGATGTTTGGCGAAACAAAGCCGTATTTTTGTGAAATTAATGTCATGCCGGGAATCGAAGGAATGGAAACAGCTTCCGGTGTGAATGTAGCGAAAAAAATAATGGAAACGATAAAAAGTGATTTTGAGGTATGAATAGAAAAGAAGCAGAGGATTTGGTATACAAGTCCTATTTAAAAGCACAAAAAAATCAGGCATATGATACAAAAGATGCAGGGAAAAGAAATCCTGAATTAACAAAGCGTATGATTTTAGATAGGGCAGGAACGCCTTGTGCCGTTGTAACAGGAAGCAAAGGGAAAGGTTCTGTAGCAAATATGATTGCTGCGATTTTGCAGTCAGAGTTTACTGTTGGACTGATGACAAGTCCGCATTTGTCAGACTTTTGTGAAAGGTTTCGTGTGGATGGCAGACAGATTACAGATGAGGAATTTGTAGAACAGATGTGTCTTTTGCGGCCAGAGATAGAAGCAATAGAAGCACAGATTCCAGCGTATCAGTGTATTAGTCCAATGGGCATACAGGCGGCACTTGGATTAAGCTATTTTCGTGATAAAAAGACAAATTTTAATGTATTAGAATGTGGCAAGGGTGCCAAATATGATGATGTCAATCAGGTAAAGCATAAGTACGCTATAATAAACAGTATTTTTTTGGAACATACAAGAGAACTTGGGGAAACTTTAGAAGAAATTGCCTTTGATAAAGCACATATCATGACTGGAGAGCAAAGCTGTGTCTATACAGCAGAGCAGAAGCCGGAAGTAATGGAGATTTTACAGGCGAGAGCAGAGGAATATCAAGTCCCGCTTAAACAGTATGGAACACATTTTTATGCAGAACATATCCGTTATACGCCAAATGGGATGATATTTGATGTTGTGCTGGAAGGAGTCACTTATTTTGATATTTGTATTTCGTTATTGGGAGAACATCAGGCAAAAAACTGTGCATTGGCATTTTGTTTATCCAAAGATGTTTTAGGAACAATAAATATCGAAAGAGCAAAAAAGAATTTATCAAAATTAAATTGGGCAGGACGTATGGAATTGATTAGTCAAAAGCCTTTTATCCTATTAGATGCCTGTATTAATGGAGAAAGTTGTGTGAATGTAAAAAACGTACTTTCTCATTTAAAAATTTCTGAAATAACGCTGATAGTAGGGATTCCTGATGATAAGGATTATATGGGTGTAGTAAAAAATATGAGGGAAGCAGCCAAAAGAATTATTCTTACGAAGTCACAGAATCCGCATTATCGGTTTACAGATGAACAGAAAAGGAATTTAAAAGAACAGGGAATCGAAACAGAATGGACAAATTCAATAGAAGAAGCGTTTCAGAAGGCTTTTTTGTTTGAAGAACCGATTGTAATCTTGGGAACTACATCCGTAGTAGCAGAAGTGAAGCAGTATGCGTTATAATGTTTTATATGTATATAGGCGGTGATTGAAAATCACGCCTGCGCCACACGCGGTCACGAAGTGACAAATTCCTTATACGCGTGTGTGTGCATCCCCCGGAGGGTCTATATATGAGGCGAAGTTTTTAATCGCCGAATATATAGAATGGAATGGTGCGAACCATGTAGCAACCGTTTAGTGTAATGGACGTGAGCTTGGAACACACAGAGGCGGTTTTTCAAGATTTCGTTATGAAATTACGAATGCATTAAAAAAAGAGGAAAATATTCTGACAGTTGTTGTTAGTAATGCAGTAAGTGATATTTATCCACAGACTGCGGACTTTACTTTCTATGGAGGTATTTATCGTAATGTTGCTTTCATTGAAGTAGAAGACTGTCATTTTGATTTATTAAAGGACAGTACGGAAGGTGTATTTGTAACTCCTCATTGTATAGGTAAGACACGTTTGGATTTATTTCCTGTGAATGTATCAGCAGGAACAATGATTTTAGCTGAATTAAAAGATGCGTTCAGCAGGGACGAAAGCGGCAGAACATACAGAATTAATTATTGATGTGAAAGAGCCGCATTTATGGAATGGTATGGCAGACCCATATTGTTATACGGCAGAAGTAAAGTTGGTAAAAGATGAAATCATTCTTGATTCTGTGGAAGTGACCTATGGTTATAGAAGTTTCCGTGTAGAGGCTGAAACAGGTTTTGGGCTGAATGGAAAAAATGTTTCACATGAAACATAGTAAAACAAAAGAAGTGTATAACTTGGAAAATGTTTCACATGAAACATAAAGGGAATTTTCTACGTTGCATTTAGCGAGAAATTTAACAGATTTTTCTCTATGATTTCAGTTTGAAATATAGTATAATCAGAAATGGATTATTGATAAAGGTATTGAATTGTTAAGAAAGGAATAAGTACGAATGGAAAGAGCGATAGCAGTAGCAAACCAAAAAGGCGGTGTTGGTAAGACTACTACGGCAATTAATTTAGCAGCCTGTCTTGCAGAAGCAGGGAAACGTGTATTAGCAATCGATTTAGACCCGCAGGGAAATATGACAAGCGGACTTGGTGTGGATAAAAATGAAGTAGAAAATACGGTATATGAATTGATATTGGAAGAATGTACAATAAAAGAAAGTATAAAAGATACCGTAGTAGAAGGTTTACAGATTATTCCATCTAATGTAAATTTAGCAGGTGCAGAAATTGAATTATTGGGAATTAATGAAAAGGAATACATATTAAAAAAAGCAGTAGATAGTATCAAAACAGAGTATGATTTTATCATTATTGACTGTCCTCCATCTTTAAATATGCTTACAATTAATGCGATGACAACAGCCGATTCTATTTTAGTTCCTATCCAGTGTGAGTATTATGCATTGGAAGGACTTAGTCAGTTAATGCATACGATTGATTTAGTACAGCAGAGATTAAATCCTGAACTTGAGATTGAGGGAATTGTGTTTACCATGTATGATGTGAGAACTAATTTATCTGTACAAGTAGTAGAAAGTGTGAAAGCAAACTTGGAAACACATATTTATAATACGTTAATTCCAAGAAATATCCGTCTTGCCGAAGCACCATCACATGGACTTCCAATACATTTATATGATAAGAGGTCGTCTGGGGCAGAAAGCTATCGTGCATTAGCAAAAGAAGTAATTGATAGATAGGGGGCATAGCGTATGGCAGCAAAAAAATCAGGCTTAGGAAAAGGTCTGGATTCGCTCATTGCAGCAAGAGTGACACCGCAGAAAGCAGTGACGGTTGGTGAGGCAAAAGAGAAAAAATTAGCAGAAGGTATCTTCATAGATATAAATAAGATAGAACCGAATAAGGAACAACCACGAAAACATTTTGATGAAGATGCTTTGCTTGAGCTGTCAGAATCTATGAAACTGTTTGGAGTTTTACAGCCTTTGATTGTTCAGGATAAAAAAGACTATTATCAGATTATTGCCGGAGAACGCAGATGGAGAGCGGCAAAATTGGCAGGTTTAAAAGAAGTGCCTGTTATTGTTAAAAATTTATCAGAACAGGAGCTGTTAGAAATTGCTCTGATTGAAAATATTCAAAGAGAAAATCTAAATCCGATTGAAGAAGCGATTGCATATAAAAAATTAATTACGGAATTTGATTTAAAGCAGGATGAACTGGCAGAGCGGGTTTCGAAAAGCAGAACAGCAGTTACAAATGCGATGCGTTTGTTAAAATTAAATGAAAAAGTTCAGCAGATGGTCATTGATGACATGATTAGCACAGGTCATGCAAGAGCATTGCTTGGAATTGAAAATCAAGAGCTTCAATATCAGATGGCACAAAAGATTTTTGATGAAAAATTAAGCGTCAGAGAAACGGAAAAACTTGTAAGAAAAATTCAGCAGAAAGCAGACGAGGTAAAAGGGGAAACAGCCAAGAATGAGCCGAAAAATGATGATAGAATGAAGGCAATCTTGGGTGATTTAGAAGAAAAAATGAAGATGGTTTTAGGAACAAAAGTTTCTATTTGCCAAAAGGATGAGAATAAAGGTAAAATTGAGATTGAATATTATTCTATGGATGAGTTAGACCGTATTATTGATTTAATAAGAACCGTAGAACAATAATCAAATGTAGTATAAGACAAAACACTTACCGTAGGCAGAAATTTTCCAAAGTGAAATACTTTGTTCCGGGTTTGTGATTGGTAAGAGATAAGGGAGATTATATGATTGCGCAATATTTAGGTTTTGATTCAGATATTATCATTATTGCGTTGGCAGTGATAGTATTTATATTATTGATACTTGTTATTATAAATGTAGTTCAAATGAACCAGTTAAAAAAGAATTATAAAATTTTTATGACTGGAAAAGATGCAAATAGTTTAGAAGGAATTATTACAAAACGTTTTGAACAGATTGATGGATTGCTAGAAGCAAATCTTCAGAATGAAAACGACATTAAGGGACTTACAAAACATTTGGAATTGACTTATCAGAAAATGGGCTTGTATAAGTATGATGCATTTAGTGAAATGGGGGGAAAATTAAGTTTTTCACTTGCAATGTTAGATGGCAGAAATAATGGATATATTATTAATGCAATGCATACAAGGGAAGGCTGTTATACTTATATTAAGGAAATTATTGATGGTAATTCCATTATTGTATTATCACAGGAAGAACAGGAAGCACTGAAAATAGCTTTGCAGGCATAGGGGTTTGTGAAGCAGCGTTTATTGATGGGTTTTTAGGAGATGAAGATAAGAGAGGTAAAGACACTGAGGGGTGGGGAGATTTTATCAGAATCAGTGTTGACAGAGGAAAAGGAAGTTTTAATTTCTAAAGGGATGGTTTTAAAACCGGAGTATTTGGATGTGCTGTCGTTTCTTGGGGTAGATACGGTAGCAATCGAAGACCCTTATATAGAATTTGAACAGCCACATCAATTCGTAAATCAGAAGTTATACACTACATATGTAGAACGCGTAAAAAAGATTTTGGAAAATCATATTTATGGTACAAATTCAAATTTGTATGAAATGCAGTCTGTGGCAAAAGATATGGTAAAGGATATGATGCAGGCAGATGAAAAATTAGTCATTGATTTTGAAGAAAGAAATGGGAACTTATATGAACATACGGTTATGGTTACCTTGCTTTCTTTGACAGTTGCAAAGAAATTAAAACTAAGTGAGGAATTAATAGAAACTGTTGCATTGGGGAGTCTGCTGCATGATTTAGGACTTCGTTATGTGACAGTTCCATACTTAAATTATGAACCTGAAAAAAGTACAACAGCAGAAATATTTGAATTTAAGAAACACCCTGTTTTGGCATATTCAGCATTAGAAAAAGAAGATTGGTTAAATAAAAATGCAAAAAAGATGGTGTTATGCCACCATGAACGCCGGGATGGTTCGGGTTTTCCGCTGCATCAAAAGACAAAAGAAATCGAATGCAGTATTTTACAGGTATGTGATGTATTTGACCGTATGATTTCAGGAATGGAATGTAAGCGTACAAATGTACAGACAGCATTGGAATATATGATAGAAGCCGCTGATGTGTTATATGATAAAAAGGTAGTAAAAGCGATTGTAAAGATAATTGCCCGTTATCCTGTGGGAACAAGAGTAAAATTAAACATAGGAAATGACGGAGTTGTGGTAAGTCAGACAGAGGATGCCAACCATCCAATTGTAGCTGTCTTAAAGGAAGATGGTACATTAAGCGGGATTTATTATAATTTAAAAAAGGATAAAAAAGTTTTTATCCTTGGGATAAAAGAATAAAATTGTTGTAACTATTTAGAGCCAAGCTCGAAAACACTAGGTGTTTCCTCGCTGATGGCTTCTCGCCAAAGAAATTTTCAAAAAAGCATTCGTTTCAGCAAGCTGAACGCCTGCTTTTTATGAAAATTGCCTTGGCTCTGAATAGTTACAAATTGCTCAGGAATGGAGATTGGAATGCATAAATTTTTAAGAGCCGTAGGCTTCTCAGAAATTACAAAAGAGGATTTAAACAAAATTTTTGAAAAAGTGATGGAATATCCATATTTTGAAAAAAGTGCGCAGGATTCGGAAGGAAATGAATTTATTGAGATTATGAAAGAGTTTGGAGATTTCTTTGGAATTGCAGTGCGGGGAACATATGATGATGACGACGAGGAATTTCATATGGATTATTATTATCCATATTATTGCGGTTCTACCATTTCTACACTTGAGAAACCGGAAATTGAGAAGCATGCAGAAAAAGAATCGTATGCAGGTGTCTGTGATGAGGTTCGGGTCGGAATGACGTTGATTTTTTATTTGCAAAATGTAGCAGATTATTTAATCGAAACATACGAACCGATTTATAATATGCAAAAATTTGGAGTCATTTTAAGCGGTCTTTCTACGGAGGGTAAAATTTTACTACCAATCAGCAAAGATGAAAAACAGATAGAAAAGGCCAATCAGCAGAAATTAGAACGTGCAACAATGATTGCGGCGGCTAGAAATGGTGATGAAGATGCGATTGAAAATCTGACCTTAGAGGATATGGATACTTATTCTATGCTTTCACGCAGAATTAGGAATGAGGATATTTTAAGCATTGTAGAAAATTATTTTATGCCGTATGGAATTGAAAGTGACCAGTATTCGATTTTAGGAGATATTAGAGAGTGGAAGGTTTTACAAAATGATTATACAGGCGAAAATGTATATCTTATGGAACTATTATGCAACGATATTCCAATCAGTGTCTGCATTAATCAAAAAGACCTCTTAGGCGAGCCTGCACCGGGAAGAAGGTTTAAGGGAACGATATGGTTACAGGGGAATATCTATTATCAGACTTAAATTTTTAATAATCGTTGCAAAGATGGAAAAAATGTATTATAGTTAATCTATATCGGTAAAAAACGATAAGAGTTGGTGTAGCATAGTGGATAATGCAGTCGCCTCCTAAGCGAAAGACCGGGTGTTCGAGTCACCTCACCAACGTTTGAAAGCATTGAAAATACTGGGTTTTCAATGCTTTTTATTTTATATAAAAAAAGTAATGAGTGAGAAAAAGTAAAGGATTAGCAGTTTCTGTATAAAGAAATATTAAAAAAGTAAAAGTTTTGTTGACAATATTATATGATAATATGTACCATGTAAAAGCAGAATATAATATTTTGTTTTTACATGGTATATTTTTTGTATTAAAATAGAATTGTATATTGTGATAAAAGCAAAGTGAAGATAAGCAGGATTTTTAGTGCATGAGGAGGAAATTATGGAATTTGGATGGTTAAATTCCAAAATAGCGGAGCTATGTATGGAGGTTGTTTTAGTTTTTGATGACCTTGGGAATATTTTATATGGAAATCAGTCCGCTATAGATAAGTTGGAATACAGTAAAGAAGAGTTAAAGAAATGTAATATGATTCATATTTTTAAACAGGAATTTCAATCGGAAGATAGCGAGCAGCTTTGTTTTCAAAAGGAAAAGATTTTTGGAAAAAAGGAAATTGCATTATATAGAAAAAATAGTTCTTGTTTTTCTGCAAATATTCGTTGCTTTACTGCAGAAAATGGACTCTATTATTTGTTGGCAGAGGATATTACAAGTCAAAAAGATATAGATATAAGAATCAGACAAATGAAAGAAGCACAGGAAAGCGACAATAAAGCAAGAACAGAGTTTACAGCTAACATTACGCATGAATTAAGAACTCCGGTTAATGGTATAAGAGGAAATATTGTTACTCTTATGGATACTGTTGTAAATGAAGAACAGAGAAAAATTATGGAAGTTGTTTTATATTGCTGTGATAATATGACATCGATTATTAGCAATATATTGGATTTTTCTAAACTGGATGCAGGTAAGCTGGTATTAGAAGAAACAGAGTTTGATTTTTACAAAATGATAGATAATGTCATTACAACCAATACGGCTACAATTAATAAGAAAGAACTGAAGTTAAATGTTTATGTGGATGAAAAGATTCCAAAGATGTTAATTGGAGATGAGCTGAGATTAAACAGAATCTTGAACAATCTTATCTCAAATGCGGTTAAGTTTACTTCAGTAGGATATGTAAATGTAAGTGTAACAAAAACTATGCAGGTAAATGATGAAATCGAATTATTCTTTTTAGTGAAAGATACCGGTATTGGTATTTCAAAAGAAGAACAGACCAGACTTTTCAAAAGTTACAGTCAGGTAGATGCATCTATCACGAGAAGATTTGGTGGAACGGGGTTAGGGCTTGTCATAACAAAACAGCTTATAGAAATGATGAATGGAAGCATTCGTGTAGAGAGTGAAAAAGGAAAAGGAAGTACATTTTCTTTCTATGTGAAGCTGCGTATGAATGAGAATGTAAATGAAGTTCAAGAACAATCTTCTGTTTTTAATAAATGGAATCAATTTACTTCTGCAATGGAAGATGATGAGGCTGGAGAATTATATCAATTTGGAACGGAAGAAAATAGAAAAGAGATTCTAAAAAGAATGGAAAAACTTGTGTTATCAATTGAATTAGGAGCATGGGATAAGGCAGAAACATTAACAGAAACCTTAAAATCATTAATAGAAAGCAGTGATGGTGACATAAAAAGATTGCTTCTTCGTTTAAAAATGGGAATCAGAAAAGAAAATTACGAAAGATGTATGGATACATATAAACAGATAAACGAGACGCTGTTAGAAAAATTTGATGCATATGGAAAGGAGTAGTAAAAACGATGGAATTAGAAGAAAGTAAAAAAGGAGCACAGAAAATACTCATTTTAGATGATGTCATTATTAATTTGGAAATTTTACAAAGTATTATAGAGGAAGAAGGCTATGAACCATTGCCTGCATTAAGTGTGCAGGAGGCAATTGATATTATGAATGAATCGCTTCCACAGTTGATATTGTCAGATATTTCAATGCCGGAAATGAACGGACTGGAATTTTGCAGATTATTAAAAAGTAATCCAAGAACCAGAGATATACCGGTTATATTTATTACTGTTTTAAATTCCCCGGAGGAAAAGGAAGAGGCTTTTTTAGCAGGTGCGGTAGATTTTATCCCAAAGCCGTTTGAACGTGTTGAGGTTATTATGCGAATACGAAATCAGTTGAATAATTATCAGCTGAAACAAGAAATGAAAAATTATAACCGCATGATGCATAAATTAGTAAATGAACAAAGAAAACAGATTGAAGAGGAACAGAAAAATATTTTATTTGCTTTGGCTAAAATGGTAGAAAAAAGAAATTCACGTTCAGGTCAGAGTTTAGATAATGTCGCAAACAATAGCCGTTTATTAGCACAAGGACTTCAGTTTTTGTCAGAATATGAAGATTTGATTTCAGATGAGTTTATTGAAAATATAGGACCGGCTTCTAAGACTCGTGATATTGGAGACATCGTTATGTTAAATAAGGAAGCAGAAAAAGAAGATGAATTGAAACAGCATACAGTAGAAGGTGCGTCAATGCTGGAAGAAATTTACAATGAACGAAAATCTACAGAACTTATTGCTATGGCAATTAAAATTGCACGTTCACATCATGAGAGATGGGATGGAACCGGATATCCACAAGGGTTAAAAGGTGAAGAAATTCCTTTGGAAGCTAGAATTGTTTCACTGGTAGAAACGTTTGATAGATTGACCGGTGGTAAGAATGGTGAAGATGCATATTCCATCCAAGAGAGTCTGAAAATTATCAATGCTGGAAAAGGAACTATATTTGAACCGGCTATTGTTGATATATGCAATAAAGTATGGCGGCAAATGAAAATATAATAGTAACAGTTCAGCCCACGCCATTCGCAAAGGCGACTTCGTCGCTTTCTTGTTGCTTCGCAACTAAGCTTTGCAGCAAAACATAGGTTTGCTATAAAATGGCGTTCCGCTCATCAGCTCAAATGAAAAAATCATGATGCAAGCATCTGATGTTTTTCATTTTGGCTGATGGCTGAACTGTTACATATAATAAATAATATATGGAAAAGAAAACTTGACAAAAAATTCCAAACATATTATTATTTATGATTGGATAATTAGGAGTACATGATAAAGGTAAATGAGGGGCAGACATCGTGATAACAACCAGTGAATTTAATCGTATCATTAAATATGTGAAAAAAAATTATGGAATAGATTTGAGCGATAAACAGGTTTTGGTAACAGGAAGACTTGAAAATTATCTTATTAAAAATGGTTATGCCAGCTATGACGCGTATATGGAGATTGTAGAAAAGAATCCACGGGGAGTGGAAGCAAAAAACCTGATTAATGTATTGACAACAAACCATACATATTTCATGAGGGAAAGCATACACTTCGATTATATGAAAAAAGTAATCTTACCACAGCTCAAAGTAAAAGAAGCAGCCACAAAAGACTTGCGTATATGGTCGGCTGCATCTTCTACTGGTGAAGAACCTTATGGGATTGCCATGACTTTGAAAGATTATTTTTCCTTAGAGCATAGTCAATGGGATACAAAGATATTAGCAACAGATTTATCTACAAAAGTTCTTGAGCATGCAGTGAAAGGTATCTATTTAAAAGAACAGATAGAGCCGTTGCCGGATAGATGGAAAAGAGCATATTTTAAACAATTAGATTCAGAACGGTGTATTGTAAAAGATGTATTGAAAAAAGAAGTTATTTTCAGACAATTTAATTTAATGAATGATTTTCCATTTCGAAAGAAGTTTCACATTGTTTTTATGCGTAATGTTATGATTTATTTTGAAGATGATGTGAAGTATAATTTGGTTCAGAAGGTTTATGATTATATGGAGCCGGGAGGATATTTGTTTATTGGTACGACAGAAGCATTAGACCGTACAAAGACAAAATTTCAGTTTATCCAACCGTCTATATATAGAAAGTAGAAGGCAGGATATAGTAAATGAAACCAATTAAAGTTTTAGTTGTTGATGATTCTATATTTTTTCGTAATGTATTGGTACAATGTCTGCAGACAGATCCAAATATTCAGGTTGTAGCTCAGGCGGGCGACCCATATCAGGCAAGAGATGCGATTATTAAATATAATCCGGATGTAATGACGCTTGATCTAGAGATGCCGAAAATGGGTGGTATTGATTTTCTAAGAAAGCTTATGCCACAGTATCCGCTTCCGGTGGTAGTAATCAGTTCGTTAAGCAGTAAGGTATTTGATGCCTTAGAAGCAGGTGCGGTAGATTTTGTAAATAAACCGTCCGGTATGGATAGGGCGAAGTTAAATGATTTTGTTAAAAATGAACTTATCACAAAGATAAAAATTGCTTCTACCATAAAAGTAGGTAATATGAAACGGGCAAGACCAGTTGTTTCGGAAAGTAATATCAAAGTGAAAAAGAGCAATCATTCCGTAATCGCAATAGGAGCTTCTACCGGTGGTACAGAGGCTATTTTAGAGGTAATCAGACATTTTGGAACAGATATTCCGGGAATTGTAATGGTACAGCATATGCCAACGGGATTTACGAAAATGTATGCAGAAAGATTAAATAATAATTGTAGAATATTGGTAAAAGAAGCACAGACCGGAGATATTATACTTCCGGGACAGGCATTGTTAGCACCGGCGGACAGGCAGATGAAGGTAATAAAAGTCGGAGATAACTATCAGGTAGAATGCCGTGGTTCAGAAAGAGTGAGTGGGCATTGTCCTTCTGCGGATGTCTTGTTTTCTTCCGTTGCAAAGACAGTGGGAAAGAATGCAATAGGAGTTCTATTGACAGGCATGGGTGCAGATGGTGCAAACGGGCTTTTGCAGATGAGAAAAGCAGGAGCTTATACGATAGGACAGGATGAAGCGAGTTCAGTTGTATATGGAATGCCGAAAGTGGCATATGATATAGGAGCAGTACAATATCAGTTAGGACTTACAAGTATAGCAGGAAAGATATGTACATTGTTTAATAGATAATAGTTAACCGTTATGAAAGAAAGGAAATGTATAGTATGAAAATTTTACTTGCAGAAGACGATTTCGCCAGCCGTAAATTTATGGATAAATATTTATCTAAGTATGGTGACTGTGAGATCACAGTAGATGGTGAAGAAGCAGTAGATGCATTTATGATGGCTTTAGAAGATGATGAACCATTTGATTTGGTTTGTTTAGATGTAATGATGCCGGTGTTAGATGGATATCAGGTATTAAAAGCAATCAGAGATATTGAAGCAGAAAAAGGAATTGAAAAGAAGGATAGAGTAAAAGTTATTATGACAACTGCTTTAAATGAGGAGCGTAACGTAAAGATGGCTTTTGACCTTGGATGTGAAGCATATTCTGCTAAACCGATTGATGAAAAGAAGTTTGAAAAGGTATTGCAGAAGCTTGGATTGATCTAGAACTGCAAACAGAAAATACATAGGGAGGTAATATGGCAGAGGGATTTAATACAGACGGAATGCTGGAGATGTTTCTCTACGAGAGTGAGCAGTTGCTTGAAAATTTACAAAATATTGTATTAGAAAGAAAAGATGAAACTGCTTTTAGTGAAGATGATATCAATGAGATATTCCGTACCATGCATACAATCAAAGGTTCATCCGGGATTATGATGTATGAAAATATTACTCACATATCCCATAAACTGGAAGATTTATTTTATTACCTGAGAGAATCCAAACCTAAGAATGTTCCACATTTGGAATTAGTAGAAAAGGTACTGGAGGTAGCAGATTTCATTACTGCAGAGTTAGATAAAATCAAAGCAGGGGAAGAACCGGATGGTGATGAAAATAAACTTCTAAAAGAATTAGATGAGTTCTTAGGACGTATCAAAGGCGAAATTAAAGAGCAGGGAAAAGAACTTCCAAAAGAAAATAAACAGGAAGAACCCATTCAGTTTTATATAGCACCGGTAGAAAAGCAGAATAATAATTATTATCGTGTTGCTGTCTATTATGAAAGCGATACACAGATGAGTAATATCAGAGCATATTCTGCCACACATGCATTAAAAGAAGCAGGAGCAAATCTTCAATATTCACCGGAAGATATTATCACAAATGAAGATAGTGCAGATGTGATATTAGAAGAAGGTTTCCATATGCTGATTGAAACAACGTCAGATAAAGAAGAAGTCAGAAAACTGGTTGATGGATGCGGTGCTGAGAGAATTGAACTTGTAGAGATTACAAAAGAGGAATTTAAAAAAGGTTTTAAAAAAGACGAAGAAGTTTCAAAACAGCCTGAAACAGCAGAACTTCTCGTAGAGATTGACAAGAAAAAAGAACTGGCTCCGGGTGACTTCGTAGTCAAAGCAAAAGAAACCGGAAAAGCAAAGACACTCGCAAAAAGCTCGCAGAATAAAGCAAGTATTATCAGTGTCAGCGTTGAAAAAATGGATGTGCTGATGGATTTGATTGGTGAAATTGTAATTGCGGAAGCAGTTGTTTTACAGAATCCTGATTTAAAAGTACCGGGACTGGATTTGACTAATTTCCAAAAAGCTGCGGCACAGCTTTCTAAGATAACAACAGAATTGCAGGAAGCAATTATGTCCATGCGTATGATGCCGCTTACCAATACATTCCAGAAGATGAAACGAATTGTATTTGATGTATCCAGAAAGCTTGGAAAAGATATTGACATGGAAATGATTGGCGAGAATACAGAAGTAGATAAAAATATTATCGAATCTATTTCAGACCCGCTTATGCATTTAGTAAGAAATGCGATTGACCATGGTATCGAAGAAGATGCAGCATCCAGAGTGGATTTAGGAAAATCTCCGGCAGGAAAAATTACGCTTGAGGCTAAAAATGAAGGCGGTAAGGTTTATGTGACTGTTAGAGATGATGGAAAAGGTTTGAATAAGGAAAAGCTTTACCAGAAAGCAAAGAAAAATGGTTTAGTTGGCAATAAAGAAATGTCAGAGTTTACGGATAAAGAAATTTATCGTTTTATTACATTGCCGGGCTTTTCAACAAAGGAAGTCGTGACAGAATATTCAGGCAGAGGGGTTGGAATGGATGTTGTAGTAAAAAATATCCAGAAAATCGGTGGAAGGCTTGAAATTGACAGCAAAGAAGGTTTTGGTTCTGAAATGACACTTGTAATTCCTTTAACGCTGGCAATTATTAATGGTATTGTAGTAAAAGTAGGTAATTCTTCTTTTGTACTGGAAACATCTTCTATCAAAGAATTTGTCCGTGTAGGAGAAGAAAAAATTGTAGCAGACCCAAGTGGTGATGATTTCGTTGTATTAAGAGGAGAAGTATATCCGTTTATCCGTTTAAGTGAACGTTATCATATTGAATCATCGCCTGAAAAACTGGAAAACAGAATTATCGTTGTATTAGAGCATGAAGGAAAGAGAGTCTGCGTATTGATTGATGAATTAATACAGGAGCAGGAAATTGTAGTAAAACCGATTCCGGCATATATCGGAAAGGTACAGGGCTTATCCGGCTGTACACAGCTTGGAGATGGAACGATTGCTTTAATTTTAGATATTGCAGGGTTAATTATGGAAGATACAGAAAGGAGTTAATGCATGGCAGATTTATTAAACCCGGAAATCGAGGAAGATGGGGAAAAAGGTAAATTTATGACATTTCAGACTGGTAACGAGATTTTTGGTATTAGTATCAGTTATGTAAATGAAATTATCGTAATACAGCCAATTACAGCAATTCCGGAAGTGGAAGACTATGTGAAGGGCTTGATTAATCTTCGAGGAAAAATTATTCCTGTAATCGATGTTCGTGCTAGATTTAATTTAGAACCAATCGAATATACAGATAGAACCTGTATTATTGTTATCAGTGTGAAGAACATGAGCATTGGTCTGATTGTAG
>CAYMHX010000003.1:0-14546 GCA_964390325.1 uncultured Roseburia sp.
ATCATGTTCTTACGCAGCCAAACAGCAAGTGTTTGGCTGACGTGTGAAAAGTAACTCTTCCTCTCAACTCACCATTTAAATGTCAGACAATAAGCTTGCTTTTTTCTTCAAAACATGGTACTTTTGTCATAACAATATTTCCAAATAAATAGTAATGATATAACTATTCAGAGTAGGTTAAAACATTTGCTTTTTTAACCTAAAGAAACTAATTCAAGTATAAATACTAATTATGTAATGATTAGAAAAGGGGTTTTTATGATAAAAACAAGAGAAATCTTAAACATTGCCGTAGAAATCGGTGATTTACTTTTACGAAATGGTGCAGAAGTCTATCGTGTAGAAGACACTGTCATGCATATTTTAACTGCGTATGATATCAAAGATTGTGATGTTTATGTATTATCAAACGGTATTTTCGCCAGTGCAAATGAAAATACAGACGATGCGTGCAGCGTAATTCGCCATGTTCCATTAGGCTCCGTACATTTAGGACGTGTCGCTGCCTTAAACCAATTATCAAGGGAGCTTTGTTCCAAAAAATGTCCTATCGAAGATGCGTGGACTCGTATCAGTGAATGCAAATCCATTCCAGTACCATCTAATAAGATACAAATTTTTTTCTGTGGACTTGGATGTTGCTGCTTTTCCTATCTTTTTGGTGGAACTTTATTGGATGTTGCTGTTGCTTTTTTTGTAGGAATGTTCTTACAAGCTTTTTTAATCCTTATCAAAAAACAATCTGTTTCCAAATTCATTACCAACATCTTAGGAAGCAGTCTTGTAACAACTTTAAGCCTGCTTGCTTTAACATTTGGACTTCCTGTTTTATATGATAAAGTTATTATCGGTGCCATTATGCCTTTAGTCCCTGGAATCGCACTTACTACCTCCATTCGCGATTTATTCAACGGAGATTATGTATCTGGCACAATTCACCTTATGGATGCTTTACTTACCGCATTTTGTATCGCAGTAGGTGTCGGTACTATCATTACCTTTTACCAATTGATTATCTAATAGTAACTATTTATTACCTTCATAGTTACATCTAATACAAATTTACTTAGAAATGAGGATTTTTATGTTTATACAATTTATCGTATGTTTTATTGCCAGCTTTTCCTTTGCTGTCCTATTTTCAGCTCCAAAACGCCAATTAATTTTCTGTGGACTAACCGGTGCCGCAGGCTGGCTCATTTATCTGTTAGTCATTGAAAAAAATGGAAGTCTTGCCCTTGCAAATTTAGCCGCTTCCTTTACTTTAACCTTACTGGCACGCATTTTTGCAGCACTAGAACGCCATCCTGCAACAGTTTACTTATTAGCAGGTATTTTTCCACTAGTTCCCGGTGCAGGTATTTACTATACCTCCTACCATTTTATCCGACACGAAATGGATTTTTTTGCAAAATATGGTACAGAAACTGTCATTGTTGCAGGCTCCATCGTACTTGGCATTGTATTCGGCTCCTCCATTCCACAACGTTTTTTCCACATATTCACCAAAAATTAAAAAATATCTGCTGTAATGTGCTATGCCATTCACAGCAGATATTTTATATCTTTCCTTCTAATCTTCAATTGTCAATGTTCCTGCAAATACATTTAATTCTACACTAGTCTTGTCAGCCTTATATTTTGCTAACAATAATTCCCATAAATTATGAATCTGATTTGCTAAAATATGCGATGCCTCTACTGCATACGGAAGCAGTGTCGGTAAATGGAACAATCTAATTCCCATCGGCGGTAGGAAAATCAAATTTGTAGTAGCCATTTTATCCCCTGCTGTTTTTAACATTTCATAAGTAATCATACAAAAATCCTGTCCCTTATATTCACATACATAGGAAACATAACATTCATCAATTGTCCATGAAATGCCGTCTTCCACCTCTACTGGTTTTTCAGATGGGTCATTATGTTCTGTGGTTTGTACCTGAAGCCTCCAATGAACTCGTCCGGCTTTGGTTTCTCTGTACAGTTCTGTCAGCATACGATTTAATTCTTCTGGTTTTTTCATTTTTACCTCTCATTCTAAAGCGTTTTCGCTCCTCTTTCGTAACTATTCAGTACTTCATAGTTACTTATTGTTACTTAAAAACTACGAATTTTATCATTTTCTTCCTCTGTTGTTTTTTCAATCTTTCGGATTTCTACAACATAAGAATAATTTTCATTCACTTTTACTTCTACTTCATCACCTACTTTATGCCCAAGCAAAGCTTTACCCATTGGAGATTCGTTGCTAATCAGATTTTTCTGCGAATTACTTCGGACAGTTGTTACAATCCGATAAACTTCCTCCTCATCATCCTCTTTAAAATAAACCGTTACTGTATTATTAATTCCTACTTCATCCTCTGCGGAGTCCGTTGAAATCACCTTTGCCGTTTTAATCATTCTTTCCAAATAACGAATACGGCTTTCATTTTGGTTTTTATCTTTTTTTGCAGCATGATATTCAAAATTTTCACTCAAGTCCCCATGTGCTCTTGCTTCTTTTACTGCCTCTAAAGCATTTTTTCTTACTACAAGTTTGCGGTACTCTATTTCTTCTTCCATTTTTTTAATATCTTCTGCTGTTAATTCATCATACATACTAATCCTCATTTCTATTTTTCAGATTAATCTCCATTCTGTTACATTTTCCAATTCTATTTCTACATTTACGAATGATAGGTCTTTTCTGCAGACAGATAGGAAAATATCCTCCATAAAAGGAATGCTTTTTATATAATAAACATCCTTTTCACCTACCATTCCTTGTGGCATTTTTTCTGTTCTCTGCACTTCTTCTCTAAGAACCGAAAATCCATCCAACGGCATCCGCATCCCAACTCCTGTTGCCTTTAAATAGCTTTCTTTTCTTGTCCATATCCTCGTAAATTCTTTATCACTCCACGCTTTAAGCAATGTTTCTTTTTCTTCCTTTGTAAAAAAACGTTCTGCAAGCTTTTTTCCGTCTTTACGTATTCCTTCCACATCAATCCCTATTGGATGGCTATCCACTACTAAGGCTGCATAAGAAGTACAATGCGTTAAATTATAGAAAAAGTCTGGCAATTCTTTGATATACGGCTTTCCATCTGCATTTTTTAGAAAAGTCAAGTCCTTTCCACATAAGTCCGCTTCTCTTAATGCATATTCCAATAAAAGCCCTGCTGTAATACTCTGCATTTGGCTTTTTTCTGATTTCATACGCAAAATCCGTTCTACACGCTCTTTGGGTAAAAAAAGTAACACCTGTTGCTTTTCTTCTTCCGATAACGATACTATCTTCGTATAATAAATTTTCACGTTACTCTCCATTTTTAGAACTATCCTGTATCTTCATAGTTACAATCTCTTTTAGATATTCCTTCGCCTCTAAAAGCTTCTCATAACTATCCCAAAGATTGTCTATAACCCCTTTTCGTAAAGGCTCTACTATCTGCTCTGTTAAAAGAAACATCGGTAACAGCCCCATATTTAATAATACACCTTTTAATGTATGGGAACTATCAAAAGCCTGTTCTACATTCTGTTCTCTTAATGCCATTCCAAGCTTTTCAAAATTATAATCTTCTGTTACTGCCTGCAGACAGGCAAGATATAATTCTTCATCCTCCAAAAAACGTTCCATCGCACCCGATACATCACAACCCCAATCTTCTAATTTCAAAAAAATCATTTCGCTATTCATTTATTCTTCCCTTTTGCGACATTCTGCGAATACTTCGATATGAATCTAATACATTCTCTACACGTCTTGTTACAATTTCTGTAATAAACGGCTTTACAATATATTCATCTGCCCCCATCCGCATGGTATCAATCTGCTGTTCTGTCGTATCATCCGCTGTAATAATTACCACTGGTATCTCTGCAATCTCTGGGCTTTGCTTTTTATACCGCAAAAATTCAGAACCGTCCATTTCAGGCATCATAAGGTCAAGTAAAATAATGTCTACCTTTCCATTCTCTTTTTCTAATACTTCTAAAGCCTCTTTTCCATTAGAAGCTTCTAAAATACGATATTTTTCATTAAAAATACATTGTAAAGAAACACGATTTACCTCTGTATCATCTACAATTAAAATCGTTTCCTCCTGTTCTCTTGCAATTGCCAAAGCCTTTCGGTATTTCTGCAATTCTGCATCAATTTCTTTTCGAGTCGTAATATCATTAATATATGTATAAATAATATGTCTGCTTCCAACCGGACTGATATATTTCATTTTAATAGAAAGCCAAATTTCCTTATCCTTTACCTTCCGCATAACCTCACACTGTCCGCTGTCCTCTGTCCGAATGGTTTCTTCAATCGCATGAAATAATATATTTTTATCTTCTTCGGAAAAACTATGCTCTAAACTTGGCCTAAAATCATCAACATCGCCCACTCCAAACAAGTCAAAATATGCGTCATTCACACGCACAAGGTCCATACCTTTCTCCCCATATTCCAATACTGCAACTGCCTGTGTCATATTAGAAAACAGCAATTCGAGCTGTGAATTATTATTTAAAATATCCTCTTTTTGCAAATCATGGGAAAATACTTCTTTTTGCTCTGAAGCAAATGCTAATTTTTCATATTCCGCCACAGGCATTGGTCTTGCAAAATAATATCCCTGCACATATTCACAGCCAATTCCCTTTAAAAATAACACTTGTTCATTGCGTTCTACTCCTTCTGCAACAATTGGAAGGCTCAGCCACTTTGCCATCCGAACAACTGCTGCTAAAATATTCTCTCCCCTTGCTTCATTTTCGGTATCCTCTAAAAATCTCATATCAATTTTTAAGACATCTACTTTTAAGTCCTTTAATACATTTAAAGAAGAATAGCCACTTCCAAAATCATCCATTAACACCTTAAAGCCTTTTTCCTGAAGTGCTTCCATCATAGACTTAATAGAGTTTTGATTGGTGGTATAAGCACTTTCTGTAAGCTCTAACTGGAATAAATGTGGCGATATCTGATATTTTTCTACTAAACCACATAATAATTCCACCAAACGAGGATTATAAATACTCACTCTCGAAATATTGACAGAAATCGGCATTGGAGTATGTCCTTCATCCAGCCATTTTCGTATCAACTGACAGGATTTTTCCCATACATAATAATCCAGTTTCATAATAAAGCCATTTCGTTCAAAAATTGGAATAAAATCCCCTGGTGAAATCATTTTCTGATTGGCATCAAACCAGCGCACCAATACTTCTGCACCAGCTAAAGAATTAGACTGCAGTTCATATTTCGGCTGTAAATACAGTACAAATTCATTTCCGGCTAACGCACTTCGCATATTATTGACAATTCGCTGCTCCTTCATAATTTCATCACGCATTTTTGACTCATAAAAGGCATAATTTTGAAGCATCATATTTTCTTTACAGCTTTTTGCCGCCTGATTTGCATATTCATACATCTCGCTTACATGATAAGATTTTTCTTCTACCAGATAAATTCCATGCCGAAGTGATACATCAAAATCCAACGTATATTCCGACACCCGTTTATTAATCTCCTTCATAAACTCCAAAATATCGTCTATTTTTTGATAAGAAATACAAACACAAAAAACATCTGCATTCATATGTCCGAAGGTAATATGCCTGTTTTTATAATCTAATTTCAGCAAATACTCTGCCATATAATTAAGAAGCCGATTTCCTTCATCCCGTCCAAAAAAGGCATTGATTAAACGGAATTTTTCAATATCCATCCGAATAATAGCAAATTTTTCTTCCAAATAGCGATTTAACAATTCTCTCGTTGCAAAATAAAACATAGACATATTATAAATAGCAACCACTTCACTAAATTGTGAACGACGTTGCAATTCTTTTCGCATCTGATGTTCACTTCGCTCAATCATATTCTTAATGCGAAATCTTATAATACCGACATCATAAGGCTTTCCTATAAAATCCCATGCACCAAGTGCTAAACACTTCTTTTCTGTTTCTATATCGCCTTCTATGGTTGCAACCACGACAGGAATCATCCCAAATATCTTGGATTTAGAATAAATCTCCATAAATTCAAATCCATTACATTTTGGCATAATCAAGTCTAAAATAATTGCCGAAATCTTTCCCGCTTCCTTTTCTAAGATTTCTATTGCTTCCAATCCATTTTCTGCCTCTAAAATCTCATAGGTCTCGCCTAATATCTTTTGCAGACTTAGTCTGTTGATTTTCTCATCTTCTACAATTAATACGGTGTTTTCTTTTCTCATTAAAAAACTCCTATAATACACTCTTTTCTTGGCTTTAATCATACCAAAAATTGCATAAAAAGTATATATTTTTCTTCAAAATCCACTTCTCTTGCTAAATATATTTCCTCTGCCAATTTTACAATCTTTTTCACCCGCAGTTCTCCATCTTTATCCAACAGATACTTTACTGCTCCCAAAAGTGCGGTATTTCCCATAGGTGTTATCTGCTCTATATATTCCTTCGGAAAAAGTCCAATCCTTCCTGCCGCCTCTTTCTGAATTGCAGTTCCAAAACCACCTGACAGATACCATTTTTTTGGCTTTTCTTCTGACTTTTTTATCAATAACTCAATTCCTGCCCGAATAGCAGCCTTCCCCATCTGCAATTCTCTGATATCTGCCTGTGTTAAAATAATCTGATTTTCTTCCAATTCCATAGGCAGTAAAAATCCACTTTCAAAATGTTCATCATCTAAGGTACCATTTTCATCTATAATGCCTCTTTTCCAAAGCTCTGCTGCCAAATCCACCAGTCCACTGCCACAAATTCCTTTCGCTCTTGTTTTTTCTGTTCCAAGTATTTGATAACTCCATAATAATTTTTGTTTCACTTCTCTGCTTTCTATCGCAAAAACTGCCCCATCTACCGCAGGCATTCCGCAAGAAATAGCACCGCCCTCAAAAACAGGTCCTGCTGGTGCAGATGTCACAAAAAATCTCTCTTTATTTCCAATTACCATTTCTCCATTTGTTCCCACATCAAGCAACATTTGCACTTCTTCCTGCAAATCCATATCACAAGCATACATTCCTGCTACAATATCTCCTCCTATAAAAGCAGAAATACCGGGAAAAATAGTAACATATCCTGTCAATTCTTCTAAAAATTCCTTCATCCTTACTTCGTCTAAATGATTTTCTTGCAGGATTTCATTTTCTTCAAAATGAAAATTCCTCCATAATTCTTTTATTTTCATTTTGACCAATTCAATTGATACCGATTGAAAAGGAGCTTGAGATAATCCTTCACAAGAAAGTCCTCTTAATAAATGACACATGGTTGTATTTCCTGCTATGACCATACGTTTTATCTGTGAAGTCTCTATCTTTGCTTCCTTTTGAATAGAAAGAAGCATTTCTAAAATATCCTGTAAAATCACCTGCTGCAATTGCGAAAGCTTTCCGTCATTTGCCGCCTGAATTCTTGAAATAACATCTGCTCCAAAATTTCTTTGATGATTTACTCTTGTTATTGTCGCAAAACATTCTCCTGTGGAAAGGCCAATAAGACTCATTGCTAAAGTTGTTGTTCCAATATCCAATGCAATTCCATATATTTCCTTCTTATTATTCACATACTTTTGATTTATCTGCTGTGTTTGATTTACGTTTGGCACAAAAATATCCTGCTGTAAAAAAGAATCCATTGGTATAAAATTTTCTTGTTCCGTCTTTTTGGTTGTACAAGCAAGACGAATTCCCTGTTTTATTTCTTCTTCACTTAATAGTTTTAAATCCTTTTTACTTACCGACGGCGGATTTTCTAAAAACTTTATCTTACACCGTCCACATTCTCCTTTTCCATTGCAAGGAGCATCGATATTTTGATTTGTCTGTTGATACCATTCTAAAATTGTCTGTTTTTGTTCTTTCACGTTTCCCTCAATTCATCTTATTTATCATTACTCTTGTTTCTTTTTTCATTTCCGATTATAATATCTGTGTTACTTTTCACACCTTAGCCAGCCGGCGTAACGTACGACACCCATATTTAAAGTCGCTTTCAGCGAAATGGGTGTCTCTTTGAGTCTATTTACACTTTCTTCCGACGTCAATCAGCAAGTGATTGGCGTGGGTGTGAATTGTAACATATCTGTTACATATTTATATAATTTCATTTTATCTAAAATGATAATTGTGTAAATATAAAAAATTGCACAAAAATGCAATCATAAAAAATATTTTTAGATTGGAGATTACAACATGAAATTGATATCTTGGAATGTAAACGGTCTGCGTGCCTGTGTTCAAAAAGGCTTTTTAGATTTCTTCCATGAAATGAATGCTGATTTTTTTTGTATTCAAGAATCCAAATTACAGGAAGGACAGATTTCGCTGGAATTAACTGACTATTATCAATACTGGAATTATGCTGAAAAAAAAGGCTACTCTGGAACTGCTATTTTCACTAAACACAAACCTCTTTCTGTAACCTATGGTATTGGAATTGCTGAACATGACCACGAAGGACGTGTTATTACCTTAGAATATTCTGACTTTTATGTAATAACCTGTTACACACCAAATTCAAAACAGGAATTGGAACGTCTTCCTTACCGTATGACATGGGAAGATGATTTTTTAAACTATTTAAAAAGTCTAGATGTAAAAAAGCCTCTCATTCTCTGTGGTGATTTAAACGTAGCCCACAAAGAAATTGATTTAAAAAATCCAAAAACAAACCGCCACAGTGCAGGATTTACAGATGAAGAACGAGGTAAAATGACTCAACTTTTAGAAGCCGGATTCATTGACACCTTTCGTTACTTCTATCCTGATAAAGAACAAATTTATTCTTGGTGGTCTTACCGTTTTAAAGCAAGAGAAAAAAACTCAGGCTGGCGTATTGACTACTTCATCACCTCAGATACGATGAAAGAAAAACTTGTCGATGCTAAAATTCATACAAACATCCTTGGTTCTGACCATTGTCCTGTAGAATTAACAACTTCTCATATTTTATAAAAACATAAAAAGATGCTAGAATACAAAATTTGAATCACTTTCTTTTGTTCAAAACAGCAAGTGTTTTGAACTGCTCTGAATAGTCACCAAAATTTTCTGTATTTTAGCATCTTTTTTATATCTCAGTTATATTGAATAGTTACTATTCTTCTATCATAGAAGTACAGTTTGGACAGCGTGTTGCTTCAATGTCTATTTCCGTCTTACAATATGGACATTTTTTTGTAGTAGGTTCTTCCTCTTTTTCTTCTTTCTTCGTAAAACGTTCATTAATCGCATTCATTCCTTTTACCAAACAGAAAATCACAAATGCTGTAATTAAGAAATTCAAAACGGCTGTGATGAAATTACCATATGCAAGTACAGGAGCTGTTTCACTACTTCCTAATACTATAGATAAATTTGAAAAATCAATTCCACCAAAAATTCCTAAAATTGGAGTTAAAATATCCTTATTCAAGGAAGTAACAATTGCTGTAAACGCACTACCTACGATAACACCGACAGCCATATCCATCACGTTACCACGCATAATAAATTTTTTAAATTCCTCTAAAAATCCCTTCATCTTTTTTATCTCCTTTGTCTTTATCATTTTTTATTGAAGACTTTCCAATGGAATTATATACTGTTCTCTACGATTCTCTTTTTCTGCAACATAAGACTTATCTCCATTTGCATGAAGCTCTGCCAGATAAATATGGTGATTTTTTATAATTTCTTCATTCTTCTTACCAAGTAAAAGCATTGCAATACTGGAACACTGGTCTGCTGTACGTTCAAAATAAGTCAGTGCATCCATAAATACTAATCCTGCATTAATAGAACAAATCCCCTTACAAAGACGGTCTGTATGACGGTTCTTTAATAAAAGTACCATATCATCAATCACTTCTTCCAACGGCTCTACTCTGCGGGCAATATAATCATTATCCGTTTCCATTGCTTCAATGGTTAAACGCAGAATTTCTTCTACTGCATCGTTTAAAATCTCTAATTCCTTCTTTGCATCGTCAGAAAAAGATAATTCTTCTGTATTCATCTGCAATGCCATTTCATCAAAATTTACTGCATAATCACCAATACGCTCAATATCATGAATACACTGCATTAACATATTTATTTGACGGCTATCGTTTTCATTCTCCATATTGTTGGATAATTCAATCAAATAATTATCTGCATTATCCGTAAAACGGTCCAATCGTTCCTCTGCAACTGTAATACGTTGTGTACGATTTTCATCATATTTTACAAACTGTTTTAAGCTATATTGCAAATTCTTTTTTGCAACTGCTGCCATAGAAACAGTAGCCTTTGTCACTTCATTCAAAGCAACAGCCGGAGCAATCATAAGTTTTTCGTCTAATACTGCAATCTCCGGATAAACTTCATCACTTTCTTCATCATCTTTTACAATTATACAGGCAATCTTTACAAGTGCTCCTGTAAATGGAAGTAATACAATTGCCGTTACCAAATTAAAAATGGTCTGGAAATTCGCAATACCACCGCTATTTACAACACCTTCCCATAATCCGGGAAATGCCCCCATCGAACGAATCAATGACATTCCTATCATAAATAAAAAGGTTCCTATTGTATTAAAGACAATATGTACCACACCTGTTCGTTTTGCATCCTTCGATGAGCCAATCGAACAAACCATTGCTGTTGTCACGCAAGTTCCCAAATTGATACCCATAATAATCGGGTATACCAATTCAAATGTCATGACACCTGTCGATGACATTGCCTGTAAAATACCAACCATTGCAGATGAACTCTGTACAATAACCGTCAATACCAGACCTGTTACAATTCCTAATAAAGGCATATCACTAAAATAGCTTAATACATCTACAAATGCCTGTGATTTGGATAACGGCTCTACTGCATCTGTCATAGACAAAAGCCCTGTAAATAAGACACCAAATCCAAGTGCGATCAAACCGACATTTTTACTTTTCTCTGATTTTACAAACATCACTAAAATAATTCCTAAAATCAAGGCAAGGGGTGCAAGTGTATCCGGCTTAAAAAATGTCAAAATAGAACCACCTGAAGAATCAATATCCATCAAACGGATAATCTGTGCCGTTACCGTTGTTCCAATATTTGCACCTAATACAATACTGACAGCCTGTTTTAAATTTAAAATTCCTGCACCAATTAACCCCACCGTTAAAACAATGGTAGCCGTTGAACTTTGAATGACTGCTGTAACCAATGCACCTGTAATCACACCTAAGAGTGCATTATGGGTTAATTTCCCGAGTACATTTTTTAATGCCGAACCCGAACCCTGTTTTAAGCCGTCTCCCATGATTTCCATACCATAAAGAAACATTGCCAGACCGCCCAATAGCTTAATTAACATTAGAATAATTTCCATCGAACTTCTTCTCCTTCGTATTTCCTCTGTCTAATCCTTCCGTGCCTAAAATAGCCCGACATTCTAATGATACTCGAAATGTAAAAATCTGACAACATTTTTATGAATTTTTGGTAATTTTTTAGTAAAATCGCGTTTTTTGACCTATTAATTAAGTGAATTTTTATAAAAATTATGCATTATCCAATGTTTTTCTCTACCTTCATTTGCGAAAAGTCGATTCCTAATTCTTTCATGGTCTCCATAATGCGGCTTGTCGATTCATCTTTAAACTCCAACTCTCCAAATACTGAAAACAGACATTTTACCACATGAGAACTCAATACCTGACTGGAGCCATTTGCACAAGCCTCATTTTTAAAAGAGCTTTACTTGCAAATAAGCAAAGCTCTTTCTATCATCTTTATTTTGCAACTAAATACATCTGATATGCCCGATATTCGCCAGTTTCCATTGGAATATAAAAGCCTGCACTCATCAATGCAGCACCTTCATAAACTTTTCCTGTTGCTGTATCTTCATAGAGATATTCAGGATTCAGTCCTGCTGCCTTAATATAAGACACAGGAGGCTGTCCCTGACATTCTAATGTCACAATATTAATCAATGTTTCTTTCTTATCTTCGCTGACAAACTGCCATGCTGCCGCATCTTTTCTTTCATGCGGATTCGTCAAACGGTAATAATCGCCATTATGAATCACATTCCAGTATTTATGGAAGTCTGTAATCTGCTGTTTTACTTCTTCTTTTTCTTCATCGGAAAGCTTTCCTAAATCCAGCTCATATCCGAAACTTCCTGCCATTGCAACCACACCTCTTAATTTCAAAGAAGTGCTTCTGCCTGTCTGATGATTCGGAACGGCTGATACATGAGAGCCAACAGCCGAAATCGGATAGCCAAAAGAAGTACCATGCTGAATGAAAACACGATTTAACGCATCTGTATTATCACTGCACCAAATCTGTGGGCTATAATACAGCATACCAGCATCAAAACGACCACCACCGCCACAACAACCTTCCAAAAGCAAATGTGGATAACGTGCAAGAAGTCTTTCTTGGAAATCATACACACCAAGTACATAACGATGAAGAACTTCTCCCTGATTCTTAGCATCTTTTGTAGCTGAATAGACATCTGCAATACTACGGTTCATATCCCATTTAATGTATTCTACATTTACATTATCTAATACCGCTGTAATCTTATTAAAAATAGCATCTACTACTTCCGGTCTTGAGAAATCCAATACCAACTGGAAACGGCTTCTGTCCGGTTTTCTACCCGGTGTAATAAATGCCCAGTCCGGATGTTCTCTATAAAGGTCACTGTTTTCAGAAACCATTTCAGGTTCCATCCAGATACCAAATTTCATATCTATTCCATTGACTCTTTCTACCAGTTCTTTTAACGTTCCATCCAGCTTTTCTTCATTCACATACCAGTCACCTAAACTGCTAAGGTCAGAATTTCTCTTTCCAAACCAGCCGTCGTCTAATACCATCATTTCTACGCCAAGTTCTTTTGCTTTTTTTGCAATTTCAAAGATACGATCGCCTGTAAAATCAAAATAAGTTGCTTCCCAGTTATTAATCAATACAGGTCTTGGAATGGTTTTATATTTTCCGCGACATAAATGTCTTCTGTAAAGCTTATGATAACATCTCGATAAATTACCTAAACCTTCTGCACTATATACCATAACAACTTCAGGTGCAATAAAGGACTCTCCTGCCTGTAAATCCCAAGCAAATCTTTCATCTTGAAGTCCCATTGTCATACGGATTTGATTGATATGGTCTTTTTCTACTTCTGCCTTAAAATTACCACTGTAAACAAACGACATTCCGTAACAACTACCATATTCTTCTGTTGTCTGTGGTTCTGCAACAATCATAAATGGATTATAGTGGTGACTTGAAGTTCCCCTTCTGCTTCCAACTACATGTGTTCCACGTGTAATCTTTGCTCTCTGCATCTGTCTTTCCATTGGATAACGTCCACACAGAGTAATCAAATCATACTCACCGCTTAATAAATCAAGGCTTGCACTGGAAACCTTCTGCAAGGTCATCGCTTCTGTACCTTTATTTTCTACTTTCAAAGCTCTTGTAATCGCATCATACTGTGGAATGACACCATATAATAACGTTACATTCAGTCCGCTTAACTCATCTTCCATTAAAATTTCAAGTGTCTGTGCCTCTGAAGCATCTGCATAAACTGCCGGAAGACCTTCTAATGCATATTTACCGTCTTTGATACAGTGGCTCTTATATTTCAAATGACAGCCGTAGGTTCCATTTGCCATCTGTACTTCAAAACAAGAAGTCCGATAATCGCCATTGCCCCATGCTGGAAATTCCTGTGGCAGAGAATCATAAGAATAAGTTCTATCCTTTTCTGCCTCATAAGGATTTCCTGAAAATCCTCTGTCATAATAAACTAAGAGGTAATCCATACTTCTTGTTACTTTTTTTCCATAATAAAGATGAATTAAATAACCAAATTTATCTACTTTCATCTGATAGGTACTGTTTGCTGTTTCTAAACAAAAAAGCCCTGTACCTTCTTCGTATTTAATATACTCCATTATAAGCTGCCGCCTTTCTCTTTTTTTGAAAAGTATTTTTGCTCTATTGTTTTTATACGACTGTGCGAAAGCTTCGTATACGCACTAACCCATCCAGCTTCTTCCTCAGATAAACTTCTTTGTTCAGCACAATATGACAAAAATAACTCATAACCGTTCCTTGCATCCTCATAACATCCGGCATGAAAGAAATTATCCGCCACTTCAAATAATGCCTTAAATCGTAATGGATGTTGCGGATTATAATCAAAAAACTTCTGATAAAGACTTCCTGATAGTTTATAGTCACCTATCTTTTGTAACTCGTTTGCTCGTATAAGTTCGTCCGGAATCATGATTTTCCCCCACAACTTCAACTTTGTCTACATTATAACTTATCCATATTTGTAGTACAATTCTGAAAAGAGACATTATTTAGATTTCTTTAAAACCTTCGACTCTAATGGTTTCATGACTTCTTCACTGTTTCCATACAATACTTCATATCCATCTGGAATTTTTACAGTTACCGTATTTCTTGCGAAATTCTGAACAAATAAATATTCCACACCGTCTTTCTCTCTGCTGGTAACTTCTACACCTTCCGGAATTT
>CAYMHX010000003.1:14646-28550 GCA_964390325.1 uncultured Roseburia sp.
AAATATTCCACACCGTCTTTCTCTCTGCTGGTAACTTCTACACCTTCCGGAATTTCTTCGATTGGCAGTTCTAACTTGATTTCTTCTACAATTCGTTTATAAAAATCTTTATAAAAACGTGCTTCAAAATCTGCTGCCACATAATAAGCCTGGCCCATTCCATAAGTATGATGCGTCAATGCAGGCATTCCCTGATAAAAATCTGTTCCATAGGTAAGAATCGGCTCTGCCCCATTTATTCTTACTAAATCACAATAATTTTTACAAATATAGGTATCTGTCAGTCCAAGAATATTTCCTTCCACAGGTACTCCATAATTTTCATCCCAGTCATACAAAGCATCTAATTCCATACTGCGAAGTCCCATTACGTCCATTAAACCATGTGGTGTGCCACCCAAGTGACATCTGTCCGTTTCATCTACTAAAGCAGACCAATAGGTCATAATAAGCGTACCGCCATTTTCTACAAACTTTATTATTTTTTTATCATAGTCTTCTCGGAACATGTATGCCATCGGCAATGCTGCAAGTTGATACTCACTCAAGTCATGTCCCATAGAAATAATATCTACGTCCAATCCAAGACTGCGTAATGCTTCATATTGTTTCTTCACACACTCAATATAATACAATTCCTTATTTCGAGGGCCTTGTGCATCTTTCATCGCCCATGCATTTTCCCTGTCATATAAAACGGCTACTTTTGCTTTTGTTTCACTCTGTACAATTTCCTTTAAATTTTCCAGCATTTCGCCAACTTCTGTCACTTCTGCAAATACTCTAGTGTCATCTCCACCATAATGGTCAATGACTGCACCATGGAATTTTTCAGAAGCCCCTCGGCTCTGTCTCATCTGAAAATATAAAACACTGTCTGAGCCATGTGCAAGTGCCTGTAAGGAGGCAGCTTTTAACATTCCAGGTTTTTTCAGCTTACTTACTGACTGCCAATTCGTAGACGAAGGACAGGATTCCATTAATAAAAATGGTTTCTTTTGAATGCTTCTCATCAAATCGTGCTGCATACCACAATCCAATGCCGTCTTCCATTCTTCCTCTTTATGCCAGGTCGGATAATTATCCCATGAAATGATATCTACATGCTCTGCAAATTTACTATAATCTAAGCCATCGTAATCATACATCAAATTTACGGTCACAGGTCTGTCGGAACCGCCTGCAACAATGGCAGCCTTCTCTACTTCCACAAACTCTAACGTCTGCTTTGTCACAAATCGTTTCCAATCCAAGTTCAATGCATGCAAAGCACTTTCACCTCTTGGAGAAGGGCTTTCAATCTGCTCAAAACGATTGTATCTGTGACTCCAGAATGTTGTACTCCATTTTTGATTTAGATTTTCAATATTGTTATATTTTTCACGAAGCCATTCCTGAAACTGAATTTGGCACAATGGACAATGACATTCACCGCCAAGTTCATTGCTGATATGCCACAAAAGAACTGCAGGATGCTTTCCAAATCTGCGGGAAAGTTCATAATTCAGTTTACTTATTTTTTCACGATATACTGGTGAAGTATAGCAATGATTATGTCTGCCGCCAAATAAATTCCGATTACGGTTTTCATCTACCCGAAGTACCTCCGGATATCTGTCTGACAGCCATTTTGGTCTGGCACCGGAAGGAGTTGCAAGAATAACCGATATCCCATTTTGGTAGAGACGGTTTATCACCGTCTCTAACCAATCAAATTCATATTTTCCTTCTTCCGGCTCTAACATTGCCCATGAAAAAATCCCAACTGACACAGTATTGATATGAGCTTTTTTAAAATACTCGATATCTTTTTCTAAAATATCAGGTCTGTCTAACCACTGCTCCGGATTATAATCTCCACCATGTAATAAACGATTATACTGCATCTGTTTTTTCATAATTAAATTCCTCTGAATTTAAAGCTAAATTCCATCTTTCCATCTACCGGGACTAAATATTCAGGAAGTGGACGTGAACCCCAGCTATCATCACCGCCGATACCCATCTGAGCCTTCGCTACACGCACAACCGTATAATGTACCTCTGGTAATTCATATGGATGTGCTGCATTTTCCATCTCATGTGGTGTATATGGAAGTGCAGAGAAGCACATCGGTCCATTTTCCTTATCCATTTCAAACAACATACCTCTGCCCTTACGGTCTGTAATGCTTGCGAAACGTACTTCTTCCTTATTACCGCATTCCTGTGGAACGAGATATTTTGCCATATTATCTGCTACTTTATTTTCATAAACGCCGAGTTTTGCACCTCTCTTACGGTCTGCATAAGTTTCTGCCGGTCCTAAGCCATACCATTTTACCTGATTGTAATCAGCGTTAAACTTAAAGATAACACCAAATTCAGGCATATCCCCAAGCTCTTTTACAGAATCATAAATCAAGGTTGTCTTAATCGTTCCATCACCAAATACTTCATAAGCAAGTTTACTTTCGCTTTCCGGAGTAGTCGGCATTGCATAAGTACAGGTCACTACAACGCTATTTTCTTTGACTTCTACTTCTGGTATATATGCACCTTCTGCCGGATTTAAGTTATGGAAATTCTTATGTGTCAAATACAAACTTGCCAATTTCCACTGTCCATAACGCATTGGCATCAAACAGCCCATATCATTATCAGTAGGAGCACGCCAGAAGTTTGGCTTTGGAATTGCCTCAATCATTTCTCTGCCTGCATATTTATAAGATACAAGACCACCATTTAATCCTGAGAAAATCGCTTCAAAATGCTCACCGCGTACACCAACACTGTGTGCACTCTTAATCAATGTTACACCTGCTGTACAAACTTCTTCTACACCTTCTACTTCATAGACATACTGACCAAATGCCACTTCATGTCCTGCTTTTGCCCATAAAGTATCCTGTTTTAAACTAAAAGAAACAGTAATTACATATTCACCCGGACGTTTTTCTGGAGCAACAGGTAATTCATAAACTGCTTCGCTAAGTGGAGCTACACTTGTTTCAAGTGCTGCTTTTCTCACTAACTTACCTTCTTTTTCCACGATTACTTCACAATTATAAACATCTGTATTGATAAATAAGTTTTTATTAATTACGCGTACACTTTCTTTTGAAACTTCTGCTGTAATATTCTGATAATTGAATTTTACTTCCTGCATCTTTGGAGATGGATTACGGTCTTCTCCATAAACGATACCATTTCCACTAAAGTTATAGTCACATGGACGGTCGCCAAAGTCACCACCGTATGCCTGAAACTCTTTTCCATAACGGTCTTTCTTAAAGATAGACTGGTCAACATAATCCCAGATAAATCCACCCTGATACAATGGTTCTTCATCTGTTAAATCTGTATACAAATGCATACCACCACAAGAATTACCCATTGCATGTGTATATTCACAGCAGATAAATGGTTTGCTCTGATCATTTGCCAAAAATTCTTTAATCATTGCTACTGTTGGATACATCTGGCTTTCCATATCACTAGAACCATTATAGCTTCTATCATTGAAAATACCTTCATAATGTACCAAACGAGTTGGGTCTACCTTACGGAAAAATTCTGACATTTCAAAAATATCTTTACCGCCGTAAGATTCATTACCACAAGACCAAATAATAATAGATGGATGGTTTTTATCTCTCTGATACATAGAGTTTACACGGTCTAATAACATATCTAACCATTCCGGTTTATCATGTGGCACAATATAGGTTGTATCTTTATTCGCAGCATCCCAGCTTCCATGTGTTTCCATATTATTTTCATCAATCATATAAAGTCCATATTCATCACAAAGACGATAAATTGCAGAAACATTTGGATAATGACAGGTACGGATTGCATTGATATTATTCTGCTTCATCGTAATAATATCCTGTAATAACTCTGCCTCCGATACTGCCCTTCCGCTTACAGCACTGAACTCATGACGGTTTACGCCCTTAAATACAATACGTTTGCCGTTAATCAACATCAAATTGCCCTTCATTTCAAATCTGCGGAAACCTACTTTTTCACTGATAACTTCCTGAAGTTTTTCTTCTTTATCATAAACCTGAATTAATAAATCATAAAGCTGTGGGTCTTCTGCACTCCAAAGCACTGGATTTTCTACTGTCCACTCTACTTTTTCTACTTCGCCTAATGCAATCATTGCATCAATCACAGCTACTCCATCTTTAGATAAAACAACCTTCGCCTGTCCTTCGCCTTTTGTCTTTGTACAAAGTTCTAAGTTTGCTGTTGTAAGACTTTCTTCCGGAATTGCTCTTACACTCATATCCCAAACATGAACTTCCGGTACTGCATATAAATATACTTCTCTATATAAACCACAGAAACGGAAAAAGTCTTGGTCTTCACACCAACTGCTGGCTGTCCATTTAAATACCTGTACTGCTAAAGTATTTTTTCCTTCTACCAATGCTTCTGTCAATTCAAATTCAGAAGGAGTAAAGGAATCTTCACTATAACCAATATACTTACCGTTTAACCATACCGCAATACCACTTTCTGCACCTTGGAAAGAAATAAATACCTTCTTACCGATAAAATTTTTCGGCAATTCAAAATATTTTACATAGCTTGCAACAGGATTAAATTTCTGTGGAAGTTCTCCCGGCAATACTTCTTCATGACCTTCCCATGGATACTGTGTATTTGCGTACTGTGGAATATCATAGCCTTCCATCTGAATATTAGAAGGAACATAAATATCATCCCAACCCTGACAGTCAAAACCTTTTTCCATAAAGCCATTTACTGTCTGTGCATAATTTTTTGCATAATGGAACTTCCATAAACCATTCAAAGATACTTTAAAACTGCTTTCTCCTGCTTCCATTTCCTCCATATCTGCATAGAAGCGATGGTCGGAATGTGCATCCAGTCTGTCCTCTCTAAAGTAAAGAGGGTCTTTTACTTTTCCGTAATCAAATGTTTTCATAAGTTTCTCCTTCAATATAAAATTATTAGTAAAATTCCATACTTTTTGAAAAAAAAGGATACAGCAGAACATATTCACCGTATCCTTTTCACTTAACTCTTATATAATGTAACTACTTACTTTTTTATTATTTTACTGCACCTGTAATACCTTCTGCAAACTGTTTCTGCAATACGAAGAATACAACCATTGTAGGAACAGAACAGAAAAGTACGCCCATCATTAACATACCATAGTCAATTGTATATCCTGCTGACATATTTGCAATTAACATTGGCATTGTCTGTGCATTACTATTTGTCATAATAACCTTTGGCCATAAGTATGCATTCCATGCATTCATAAATGTAATAACACCTGCTGCTGCATAAGTAGATTTCATCATTGGCATATACATCTGGAAGAAAATCTGCCATTCTTTTAATCCATCAATACGTGCTGCTTCCATTGTGTCAATCGGGAAGTTTCTGGAATTCTGACGGAACATCATAATCAAGAATGGTGTCGAAATACCAGGAAGCATAAAGCCCCATACTGTATTTAAAAGTTTCATAGAAGAAATCATTTTAAATAATGGAATCATAGTTGCTACACCAGGAATCATCATTGCTAAAAGAAGAATGGTAAATACCATATCTTTCTTCTTATCATGGTATAACTCAAAACCAAAACCTGCTAAAGAACAGATAAAAATTGCTACCAATGTCTGTATAATCGCATATTTGAAAGAGTTTGCCATACAGCCCCAGAGGTCATAGTTTTCTATCAGTTTCTGGAAATTCGCTGCTGCATAGGAACCAAATGTAAGTTTCCCTCTTGCAACATCGATAGATTGATTTGTTGCTGCTGCAATCATCCAGTAGAATGGGAACACGGATAAAAATGCAACAATTCCTAAAAAGATATATGTTGGAATCAGACGACGCTGAATCATACTGTTATTTGCTTTCTTAGTCACGTGTATCACCTACTTTCATGTTAATTAATGCAAGAATTGCAACCAAAATAAATACAAAGAAGGACATTGCTGTTGCATAACCGAAGTTCGCAACACCTGTACCAAATGTCGTATTATAAATATAATGTGACATCGTAATTGTAGAGTTCGCCGGACCACCGTTTGTTAAGTTTACGGATTCATCGAATAACTGCAAGGTACCGTTGATAGACATAATAAATGTCATAACGATAGTTGGTTTTAAAAGCGGAACGGTAATGTTCCAGAATGTTTTCCAACCATTTGCACCATCAATTTTTGCTGCTTCGTATACAGAGTAGTCAATATTCTGTAAACCTGCAAGGTAGAATACCATGTTGTATCCTGTCCATCTCCAAACCAATGCAATAATGATGACTGCTTTTGCACTGGTAGGATTTCCTAAGAAATTGTAGTTGGATTCTAAAATTCCCAAATTTACAAGAAGTGTATTAATCAAACCTTCTGTTGCAAATAAAGATTTAAAAATCAAAGAATAAGAAACCAATGCGGTCGCACATGGAAGGAATACACATGTACGGAAAAATCCTTTGAATTTTAAGTCCTTATTATTTAAAAGCTGTGCCAATAAGATAGCTAATATTAACATAATCGGCACCTGAATTGCCAAATATAAGAATGTATTTCCTACGGAACGCATAAACAGCTTATCCTGGAACATTCGAGTATAGTTGTAAGTTATTGGGTCTGCTAAAACCATGTTCGCACTGGAACCGGTTTTAAACGACATCATAAACGCCTGAATCATAGGCCAGAAGCTCATAACTGCAATCAACAGTGTAGCTGGTGCTAAAAAAATCCAGCCTGCTCTAGACTGTTTCGCAACCAGATTTAACTTTTTGTTCTGATTCACTCTAACTTTCCTCCTCGTCAATAAAAAGTTGGGAAACGGCAAGCCGTTTCCCGCCTCTTAATTTCGTATCTGTTACAGATTAAAGACCCATTTCAAATTTAAGCTGGTCTTCTGCACCCTGTAATTCTGTTATAAGGTCTGCACCATTGATAGCATTGATAATTGCTGCTGCAAGATATGTACGAGCACTGTAGTGATAATCGCTCTGTTCGATAATCTGTACGTTCTTACTCATTTCTACAATCTGAGCATATACAGGAGTATTGTTGAAGAATTCAACACCCTGGTTGTAAACTTCTGACTGACCTGCCGGAGCGTATGTAGAGATAACACCACCATTTAATAATGCGTTGTCATATGTTGTTGTACTTCCACCAAATGTATAAGCTAAGAAATCTTTTGCTAATGCTACGTTATCACAGTTTGCTGTGATGTAAAGAGAAGAACCACCGTTAGAAGCATAACCTTCTGCACCTGTTAATGTAGGCATTGTTGTGATTTCCCATTTACCTGTGTTAGCTTCTACGCCTTTCATTGTTGGGATAATCCAGTTACCATTCATAACACCTGCTACCTGGTCACCCTGGATTGCAGTATTTGTATAGTCATTCCAGCTGTTTGTTAAAAGACAAACGTTCTTCTGTGCCATTTCAACGATTTTTTCAACAACTTTTACTAATGTTTCGTTTTCTGTGATGTATGGCATACCATCTTTGAACTGAGAAACACCTTCAGCCTGAAGCATTAAGTAGATAAGGTCGTTTCCATCACCGTCCATGCAAAGTAAGTATTTGCCTGTTTCAGCATATACTTTTTCACCGATTGCGATAAATTCATCCCATGTAATACCTGTTAAATCATCGATTGTGTAACCACACTGCTCTAATAAGTCTACACGGTAAGCTGTGATAACTGTACCTGCATCTACAGGGAATCCGTAGTGTACGCCGTCTACTGTAGAGTAGTCAAGTTTTTCTGCTGAGAAATCAGCCCAGCTTACTTCTACATCATTTACATCTACCCATGCATCAGGATAGTTTGTATAGAATTTCTGGAAGTTGTGGTCCTGGAATAATACGATATCCTGTAAGTTAGAGTAGTCACCAGCTGAAGCTGCGTTTGTAACAGCTGTTTCAACGTCACCTGAACCTGACTGTTCTACGATTTCAAGTACGAAATCAGGATTTACGTTTGCTTTGTAATCTTCTGCTGCTGCTTCAAGTGCAGGGATGTTAAATCCTTTATCCCATGCTGCTACTGTTAATGTGTTGCCGCCTGCTGATGGGTCTGCTGCTTCTTCTCCGCCTGTTGCTTCTGTAGACTCTGCATCTGCATTTGCGTTACTGTTCGAATTGTCCGAACTTGTTGAGCTTCCGCCACAAGCAGTCATAGAAACCACCATAGCTGAAGCAAGTAAGATAGAAATAACTCTTTTTTTCATTTGGAAATATCCTCCTTATTTTTTGATGTTTGAATTTGCAAAAACTGTTCGTAACTATTCAGTACATTCATAGTTACGATACAAAACAGCCAGTGTTTTGACCTGCTCTGAATAGTTACAACTGCTCACTTTGACCAACCTCCTCTTTCGTCAAAATGCTCATTTTTAGCAAATTTCTTTACATCTTTTGTACATTATAACAAAGTCCAGCCTTCTAATGTTTGCATTTTCAACCATAAAAAACGCATTTTCAACCCTCTCCTTTGTATGATTGCACAAAATTTAATTTTAGTCTATAATTACTTTTGACGGATATTTTCCATAAAGTGTTCTCATCCATTCTTCATCCAAATCAAGAAGCAGTTTTATTTTCTTATTATCTCCATTCCGAATAATCATCGTATAATATGGAATATCATCATTATAAGAAGTATAATCATATTTTTTTAATTTTTCTGAACCGCCATTTTTACGATATTTTCCAACTGCACTATGCCAATGCGGTGCAAGCACTTCCAAACGGTCAAGATTTAATTCCTGTTCTCTTTTACGGCTTCGTTTCCCTTTTATGACATCCACCGAAAACACACCATTTTCTAAATGATATTCATAGTCTCTGGTTGTTTCTCCTGAATAAAGCCAATATAGAATAACAGTAATTGTAGACACAAACAATGCACCTCTCGATAACATAATTCCTACCAGCATAAATACAATACTTAAAATCAATAATAATCTGGTAAAAAATATTACCCCCGGTTTTGCTTTACGCGATACATTTTTTGTCATAGTACCATACATCTTTATATTCCTCTTTTCCTTTGTTTTGTTATTGATATCGTTTTATCTCTTTTCTCCATTGACATGGGGATTTCCCCATAATACTACTAAAATTCCGATTAAAAGTAGAAAGATTGGTAAAACCGCATAATCCCGCAATGCTTACTATGGATTTATCCGTTGTACGCAAATATTCACATGCTGCATGAACCCTTACTTTATTAATGTACTCTAACGGTCCCATTCCCATATATGTAGTAAATACTCTCCTAAAATGCGTTTCACTAAAATGATTCTGTTCTGCTAATGCTGCAATTCTTAATTCTTCCATATAATGTTCATTAATATAATTCACAATAGCAGCTGTATCAAACGCTGTTTTCTGCCCCTCTTTTTTATAGATATCAAATTCTTCTTCATTAATACGAACAATATTGATTATCAGTGATTCTAACAGCACCTTTGCTTCTTCAAAATAAAACTTTTCTTCTTTTCGGAAAATTTCCAAAATTTCCTGTATTCTTTTGGAAACAACTGCATATTCCTCCTCATTGCTTCCCATAAATGCCTTTACATTTATTTTTTGTTTTATTTCCTCTATAAACGTCGGATTTTTCTCATACTTTTCCTGTAAAATTTTATCCATATCAACCACCAAATATTCCCAGGAACTGATGGTATTCGTATCACTATTTGTGGAATGTGCAAATCCGGGAGGGATAATTGTAAATTCACCACCACAAAACCGCATCTCATCTTCTCCAATCCGCATTATTCCCTGCCCAAAACGACAAAAACCAATTTCAAAATAATTATGATAATGAAGTCTGTCATTGCCGTCTTCATAGGTCATTGTCCATTTTTTTCCCTGCAGTGCCAAAATTGGACTTTTTACAGGCATAACATGATTGCGAAACTCTACCTTTGGTTTTTCTTTTTTCATCCTCTCTATCCCCTTATTTTCCCACTTATTTTGTTTCTTTTTCTACATATGCCTTTATTTCTTTACTATCATATAACATCCTGCATCCAACCATATAAGAATTTCTCTTTGGAATAGAGCGAATAATAATGCCTGCTAACGGCTTTCCATCTAAGACTGGGAAATTCTGAATTTTAATATATACACATTCTCCTACTGCATCTGCAAACACTGGTGAATTTGTCTCAAAAGCAAAGCCTCCCGCACTTAAATTTACCATTTTTCCTTTCAACGATAAATTCTTTTCTTTCATCTCAATCTCACAAGCATTCTTCATATCTACTCTTGCCTGTTTTCTTCGCTTTACTACTTTTGGATTTCCTTCTACCAAAAGCTGATAATAACGTCTTCCATTTAATGACTGTTTCTGAATTTCTACACCATTCCATGTATACAAATAATTTCTTACAATTACATTAATATTAAATTTATCTGTTTTTACATTTTTTAAAAATGTATCTGTTTCACTTCCCGTTTCTACTAAAATTGTACCATCTAATACTTTTGCAGCATCGGCATTACATCTTTGTCCACTCTCCGGCTCTGAAATTTCAATATTCATTCCCACAGCAATGTCCTCTACGCTCATAAAACCGCCATTTCCCAACTCACCTACAAGCTGTCCCACAACACCTTCAATTTTTGTGATATTTCGTGCCGTTTTATCGTATTTTTCTACCATAATTTCAGTGGTTTCCTCAGAATTAATGACACATTCCGTCATATCTGCTACGATATTTTGTACATGATGCATATTTTCCACCATCTGTTTATTGGACTGTTCCACATGCTTCATTGCATTGTCCACAATTAAAATTTCATCTCCAAGCTGTCTGGATTCATCAGCAATCATTCCTACACTTGTATTTACGGATTGAATGTTATCTAAGGTTTTCACAATTAATACCAGAATTTGTGCAATGGATTCTGTCATTTTTCCGGAAGTATCCTCTAAAAGCTTCAATGCTTCCATAATACTAGTGGAAGATGTCTGTGTACCCATACTTAAATTTCTGATTTCATCTGCAACGACTGAAAATCCTTTTCCCTGTTCTCCTGCTCTTGCAGCTTCAATAGATGCATTCAACGCCAGCAAATTGGTCTGTGAAGAAATACTTTCTATCATACCGGTTTCTTTTTTTACTTTTTCAAAGTGGTCTTTAAAATCATTCAAAATGATTTCTACATCTTCTGATAATTCTGCCATCTTATTCGTGGCTGTAACTGCTCCCTCTAATTCCTTTGAACTATTTGTCGCTTGAAGTGCCGATTTTTCACTCAATGCTACAATCTGTTCCACTAATTTTGTAACATTTGCCACCTGCTTATCAATATCCTCTGTCATTTTCATAGAAGAATCCATCTTTTGACTTAATATACTGCTTTGCTCAACCAAATTTCCCATACTGCTTACAACAGCACTTGCACTTTCTTTATTTTCTTCCGCAAGCTCACGCACCACAGAGATTCCATCTACAATTTCATTACTTGCACCTTTTACTTTTTCTATTGTTTGAAGTGCCTTTGTAAAGTTTTCATTCGCAGAACTTAACGTCTGATGCTTCTTATTCCCACGCTCTGTTATTAGTACAACAATTCCTGTTATCAAAAAGGCTATCCAGCAAAGCAAAAGAATTATTCCATTCCATGAAAAAATAAGACAACATACAGAAATTAAGATAGCAAACACCAACAAAACTGCCATTATTTTTTTACCTATGCTTTTTGCAAAAATACTATCATTGTTCTTCATTTACAGAAAACCTCCAGCTTTATTTTTGAAATGTTATCATTATTTCATAATAACCGTTCAACCCACGCATCTAATGTTTTTCTTTTTGACTGATGGGCAAACTATTACATCTCATATTATACATTTAAACCATGCCTTTTGACAATTCTTGGAATTCAACTTTTTTAATTTTAAGTAACAGTTCGGTTACTTTTAAAAATTGTAATAAATCTATTTTCAAATACAGTATTTTATGGTAAAATAGTACTTAAGTCGCATATAAGATATATATGCAAAAAAGGAGAAGGAAAAATGGCAGAATTTATAAAATTAAACCCAGCCGAACTCACCGCATTACATGAGCAGAACCCAAGACTTATGAGCTATAATGTTGAGTTCGCAGAAGTAACTGGCGGAACTTTTTGGAAAGCTTACACACCGGAACAGATTGCAGGTACCGAAGAATTTTATGTAGAACCTACATCAGAAGGTATCGCAGCAATGTACAAAGATTTAATGCAGGTATATCCACCTATCGATTTGTACAACCCTAAATTAAGAAAATTAACAAAAGAATTAGGTACTGCATGGTGCCGTGTTTCCGGTACATGGGCTACTAAGACTTATTATGATTTTGACGGCGAGTACGCGGACGGAACTGTTCCGGAAGGATACTTAAACGTATTAACAAAAGAACAGTGGATTGGTGTATTAGATTTTGTTCGTGACTGTAACTTAAAATTAAAAGTTTCTGTTGCCAACTGTCCTGGTTTACATTCTACTGAAGAACCATGGCCAAGCACAGAAGCAGAAAAATTATTCAGCTTCTCTAAAGAATACGGTGTGCCGATTGATGCTGCTGAATTTACAAACGAACCTAATATGATGGAAGATACAGGTTTCCCACCAGGATACCATGCAGAACATTACCGTCGTGATACAGACCTTTTCGCAAAATGGTTAAAAGAAAACTATCCGGAATGTCTCTATGTTGGACCATCTGCAACAGGCGGTGACGTAGTAATCGGTAAAGCTGCCGGTGGTGTTGAAAATATTGCTCATGAAAGCTGTGGCTGTGATGATTTATTAAATGGTACTACACAACCATTAGATGTATTCTCATATCATTACTATGGCGGTGTTTCAGAACGTTTAGCTTCTGTTATGCCATCTGCTCATTGGGACTGCGAAGATGCTCACGGTGAAGATTTCTTAGCTGTACCAATCAACTTCTGTAATGTATATAAGAACTTCCGTGATAAATATGCTCCTGGCACAGAAATGTGGGTAACAGAATCAGGTGACGCAGGCGGCGGCGGAGATACATGGGCTTCTACTTACTTAGATGTTCTTCGTACTTTAAACGAATTAGGCGGTTTCTCTAAAGAAACAAAAGGTGTTATCTTCCATAACACATTAGCTGCTTCTGACTACGCATTCTTAGAAAGAATCGTATTCAACCCACGTCCAAACTACTTTGCAGTATTATTATGGAACCGTTTAATGGGTACAACTGTTTACGATACAAAAGAACCGGTTCGTCAGGGTGCGCATGTATACTGTCAGTCACGCAAAGACGGTGTAGAAGGTAAATGTTACTTAATCATCAACAACTCTGAAACAGAAACAACAACTGTTGATGTACCTGTAGATGGAACACTTTATGCATTAGCAGGAAAAGATGGAAATAAACGTGCGACTGTTATGACATTAAATGGCCGTGACTTAGTATTAGACGAAAACAACGATTTACCGGATTTATCAGGTGAAGCTGTTGCAGCAGGCACTATTGAATTAGCACCATTAACATGTGCTTTCTTAGTAGTATAGAACTTTATCACTTTTTAATATTAAAATATGGCGGAGTCAAAATCGACTTCGCCATATTTATGTACCATTTCATTATAAAACTATAAATGAGCAAATTTAAAATATTACACAAATTTGTCCGTATACAACAAACATTTCTATTAGAAAACAAAGAAATGTCTTTGCATAACAAACAAACTTATAACATTTTTCTATATTTGCTCAATTATAGTATAAAACTTAATTGAAACAATAATACAACGCCCTAAAATACTGCTCATAATTCTGATTGTCCGATAAGCCTGACACACTTCCATTGCCTCCATTTTCACGGTCTTCTACGCTATATCCGTCCGAAATCGGACTCT
>CAYMHX010000004.1:0-28489 GCA_964390325.1 uncultured Roseburia sp.
AAAGAAGCTTTACCCATGACACGTTTTAACATCATACGACCTGCGATAGATGCCATCTGACCTTCTAAAGCATCAAAATTATCTTTAATGTCTGTGCTGTGATGTGTTACATCATATTTTGTGATAACAAATGGATCCTTTCCATTTGCCTGCAACTCGTGTAATTTGTCGTAGCGAACCTGAATTAACTGATTTATATCCTGCTGTCCGCCATTGTTATTCTGCTGTGCCATGTTTTTCCTCCTTCATTCTGCCCTCTTATGGCTCTTTATCATTTGTAACTATTCCATACCTTCATAGTTACGATACAAAAATCTATTAAAATTGCTGCGTAAACTACGTTGCAATTAGAGTTTAAGCTGCCTTTGACAGTATTCACTCTTAAATCACTTTCTTTTGTTCAAAACACTAAATGTTTTGAACTGCTCTGAATAGTTACTATCTTTTATTAATTTGCCTTGTAAATCTCAAGAATTTTGTACTCAATTTCTCCAACCTGTGTTTCTACGGTTACGGTATCACCAACTTTTTTTCCTAAAAGAGCTTTTCCTACTGGTGATTCATTAGAAATCTTACCCTTTAAGCTATTTGCTTCGGTACTTCCTACAATCTTGTACTCTAATTCTTCATCAAATTCAACATCTAAAATGCGGATATTACATCCAATACTAATTTTTTCCAAATCCACATCTTCATCTACTACTACTTCTGCATTCTTTAAAATCTTTTCGATTTCTTCGATACGAGCTTCGATATCTCTCTGCTCGTCTTTTGCTGCATCATATTCTGCATTTTCAGAAAGGTCACCCTGTTCTCTTGCTTCTCTGATTTTGTCTGCAACTTCTTTTCGTTTAACTACTTTTAAATCCTGTAATTCGTCTTCTAACTTTTTCAGTCCCTCATAAGTTAAAATGTTTTTCTTTGTCATTTCATTCTACCCTTCTTTGTAAAATTATTCGTCCCTGTAAAAACCCTCATAAAATCTGTCTCTTACGCATCGCCTGTCATTCGTATTTTTACTCTTGACAATCACAATATTATAATCGAAAGGTATCATTATGTCAAGGTTTTCACATCTTTGCCAAGGTCTTTTATAAATTGGAATATAACCGCACTCTGAATTTTTCCCTACTCCATAGTAAAATCCTTTATGCTCAAAATCCAAAATAATCTTTTTATCGCCCAAGCACTTCTTCACTAGAGCTTTCTTCTGTTCCTTTTTGGGTGCTAAAACCGTCACCAGTCCTGTTTCTTCACTGTATTGATTTGCAAAATCAAAAAAAAGCTGTGGCTGCCGGGTATAAATTGTGAGAGCGTTTAACTTTTCGCCCAACTGATACAATACCTCTAAGACATCATTCCTTTCTGAAAAAGTTTCTTTCTCTCTTTCTTCATCAAAAATGATTAATTCCAATTTTGCAGGGTCAAATCCTTTTTTTGTTAAAATTTTATCAAAAATTACAGCAAAGTCCGTTAAAAAAGGATTTTCATATGCCACATTAATCCTCATTTCAATCTCTTTCATCTTTTGGGGATATTATATGTCAGCATCTTTACAAACATTCATAAGTATTCCATGCTTCTTCAAATAATTTCTTTAATTCTTCATAAGTTTCTACTTCACATACTTTTGCACGAAGTTTTGAAGAATTTTTATAACCTGCTGTATACCAAGCAGCGTGTTTTCGCATTTCCCGAATTGCTGTATATTCTCCTTTAAATGCAATCTGCATTTTCGCATGACGCAAAATCATTTCTGTTACTTCTGCTAAATCCGGCTTTGGTAATTCTTCTCCAGTTTCAAAATAATGCAGAATCTGTTTAAAAATCCACGGATTTCCTTCTGCACCTCTGGCAATCATAAAACCATCACAATCTGTCTGTTCTTTCATACGGATTACATCAGATGCTTTTAAAATATCGCCATTTCCAATGACAGGAATAGAAACCGCCTCCTTTACCTGACGGATAATGTCCCAGTCTGCCTTTCCTGAATAATACTGCTCTCTGGTACGTCCATGCACCGCAATCGCAGCAGCTCCGCTTTCTTCTGCAATTTTTGCCATTTCTACTGCATTGATATGTGCTTCATCAAAGCCTTTTCTGATTTTAACGGTTACAGGTTTTTTTATTGCTTTTACTACGGTTTCAATTATTTTTCCTGCCAACAACGGATTTTTCATCAAAGCTGAACCATCTCCATTGTTTACTACCTTTGGTACAGGACAGCCCATATTAATATCTAAAATATCAAATGGCCGTTCTTCTATCTGTTTTGCAATCTCTCCCATAATCTTTGGGTCTGAACCAAACAATTGTAAAGACACAGGATGTTCTCTGTCATCGATACTTAACAATTCTTCGGTATTTCTATTTTTATATAAAATGGCTTTTGCACTAACCATTTCCATACACAAAAGCCCTGCTCCCTGTTCTCTACAAAGCAAGCGAAATGGCAGGTCTGTTACCCCTGCCATTGGTGCTAATATTAAATTATTTTCTAATGTTACATTTCCTATTTTTAATTGTTTTATCAAACTCATATCTCACTTTTATAGCTATTTTATTCAATTTTTATCATTTTTCCTGTTTTTCGATTTTGTTTTTTATAAATAAGAAGCATTCCTTTCAATGTCAGTGCAGCATCATAAACATCTATCAAATCTGTTTCCTGTGCAATAATTCTTCCTAATCCTCCAGTTGCGACTACTTTTAATTCCTCTAAACCTGATTCTTTTTTTATTTGTTTGATAATATATTCTGTCTGTCCTATCTGACCATAGATAAGTCCTGCCTGCATACTACTAATGGTATCTTTTGCCATAATGCTTTCTGGTTTTTTAATCTCAATCTCAGGCAGCTTTGCAGCATCCTCCCACAGTGCTTTCGCAGAAGTCAATATTCCAGGTGCGGTAATTCCTGTGATAAAAGTTCCCTTATCATCAATTAAATCATACGTTGTCGCCGTTCCAAAATCAATAGCCAAAATAGGACCACCATACAAACCATAAGCTGCCGCAGCATCTACAATTCTATCTGCTCCTACCTGCTTTGGATTATCAATTGCAATGCGAATTCCTGTCTTAATCCCAGGTTCTATATTAATCGGAGAAATATGCAGATATTTCCGAATTGCCGTTTCTAAAGAATGCATTACTTTTGGCACAACCGATGCAATAATCACATCTTTTATTTCTTTGGAAGAAATTTCATTCTGTTCCAAAAGATTTAATAACAGCATTCCATATTCATCTGAGGTTCTAGGCATTTTGGTTGTAATACGAAAGGTTGCTTTAATTTCTTCCTCTTTGAATACACCTACTGTTATATTGGTATTTCCAACATCTATGGTAATTAACATACTAATCCTCATTTCTGAGCAATTTTTTATTGCGAAGCAAGTCGGATAAAAAGCTATTTGTTTTTGCTCCGAAACAAATAGCCGTTTGTAAAAATAGTATATCAATACTATTTTTACAAGCTATTTCCTTTCACAACTATCTTATTACAAAGATACAGCTATTCTGTACTCCTATCTGCTGCAAAACTTATAAATAAGCAGCTCTAAAAATGATATTATTCTTCATCAAAAGCTCCTATCATTACCTGATAATACAGTTCAAGTGCCGAAAGTAATTCTTGATTTTCCCTTTGCAACTTACGCATTTTTAAGCCACTTCCGATGTCATCATATAAAAGGTCTCCCTCATCACAGGATGCACGAAATTCTAACTCTCCATCTTCATTAAATACCAGCTCTAATACACCACCGATATCCTCAGTAAAAAGTACGCACATAATTTTTAATTCATCCTTGATTTCTTTTGGGATATTTTCAAAATTTTGGTCAATATAAAATTTCTTTGTATATGCACTTGCGCCGCAAAGTACAAGTTCTTTCATAATTTAATCTCCATTTTTCTATCTATTTCTTAATACTCAGAAAATATAATTGTCCGTATCAAAAAAACAAATTTGTGCAATTTTCAGTATTCACTCAATAATAATTTCTATACATAACCATAAATTCCCCGAACCGATACTTCTCCCGAAGATATCAATTTCTGTCCTTCTTCCGTATCTACGATTAATTCTCCATATAGCGTAATTCCCCTCGCATATCCTTCAAACGCTTCGTTTGGGTCTAAAACAGTTACTTTTCGATTTCTATTTACCAATCTGGCATTATAATCCTGCATTAATTCCTGTAAATTCTGCGTTTGCAGATAAGTTTCATAATCTGTTTCAAAAAATTCCCATATCGCTTGGATTAATTCGACACGGCTAAGAAGTATTCCTGTTTCTAAGTAAACAGAAGTTGCAATATCCTTTAGTTCTTCTGGAAAATGTTCTGTATTTACATTAATACCAATTCCTACTACGATATAATCTATGCCCTCTGACTGTATACTCATTTCAGTCAAAATTCCACAGATTTTTTTCCCATTCATAACAATATCGTTTGGCCATTTGATGTCCGCTTGTTTTCCAGTCAGCTTCGTAACTGCTTTTGCGACTGCCAATGCTGTTACCAATGTAATCATAGAAGCATAATTGGGTTCAATTTCAGGTTTTAATAACAATGACATGGAAATATTTGTGCCTAACGGTGATTCCCAGCTTCTTCCCCTACGACCTCTTCCAGCTTCCTGACACTCTGCTACGATTAATGTTCCATTGCCACAGCCTTCTTCTGCCAAACGTTTTGCCTGTAAATTGGTAGAATCAATTTTTTCATAACAAAAAATAGGATTTCCTATCCAATTTGTTTTCCAATCAAACAGCGTTTTCTCTGTTTCTTTTAACAGGTTTTGCAATTCTGCTTTCACAGACTTCCTCCCTATTTTTAATAATTCAGAGCCAAACCAAAAACATATCGTGTCTTAGTGTTTGGCTCTCAATCTCTATCCTTATTTTAAAGTTGCATACATAATCGCTTTAATACTATGCATGCGGTTTTCTGCTTCGTCAAATACCACGGAACGAGGACCTTCAAATACTTCATTTGTCACCTCTAATTCCTCATAACCGAATTTATCGTATACTTCTTTTCCAATTTTTGTATTTAAGTCATGGAATGACGGCAAACAATGCATAAAAATTGCATTTGGTTTTGCATTTGCAAATGCAGCTTCATTTACCTGATATGGCATTAAGTCATTCAAACGTTCTGCCCATACTTCATCCGGTTCGCCCATAGATACCCAGACATCGGTATAAATAACATCTGCATCCTTTGTTGCTGTTGCCACATCTTCTTCTAATGTAACACTTCCGCCTGATTCCGCTGCTACTTTTTTGCTATATTCCACAAGATTTTCATTCGGGAAGTATTTCTTAGAAGTACAAGCCACATAATGAATTCCTAATTTTGCACATACTACCATCAAAGAATTTGCCATATTATATCTTGCATCGCCCATATAAACAAATTTTAATCCTTTAATATATCCAAATTTCTCTTTGATTGTCATCATATCTGCAATCATCTGTGTTGGATGATACTGATTGGTAAGTCCATTCCATACCGGAACTCCTGCATATTTTGCAAGTTCATCTACAATTTCCTGTCCAAAACCGCGGTATTCAATCCCATCATACATACGTCCTAATACTCTGGCTGTATCTGCAACACTTTCTTTCTTGCCAAACTGTGATGCAGTCGGGTCTAAATAAGTTGCATGCATTCCCAAATCATACGCTGCTACTTCAAACGCACAACGGGTACGGGTACTTGTTTTTTCAAAAATTAATACAATATTTTTTCCCTTTAATTCATCGTGAGGAATTCCTTTTTTCTTTTTATCTTTTAATTCCTCTGCAAGTTCAATTAAATAATTAATTTCTTCTGGTGTATAATCCTTTAATGTTAAAAAATTACGGCCTTTTAAATTCATAACTTTTTTTCCTCTCTTTTCTTCTTATGTATCTTATTTTTCTTTACAGTAATTATTCCTTACTAATTCTCTTTGCTAACTTCTGCAACCGACTTCACTAAACCAGCCAGCCCTTGTATTTCAGATGGAATAATAATCTTTGTTGCCTTTCCATCTGCTGCCTTTGCAAATGCTTCCAAACTCTTTAACTGAATGACATTTGCATCAGGTGCAGCTTCTTTTAACATACGAAGACCATCTGCATTTGCCTGCTGAATTTTAAGAATGGCTTCTGCCTGACCTTCTGCTTCACGAATGGTTGCTTCTTTTTTCGCTTCTGCACGAAGAATAGCTGCCTGTTTTTCAGCCTCTGCATCCAAAATAGCTGATTCTTTTTTACCTTCTGCCACAAGAATGGTCGAGGTCTTTTCACCTTCTGCCCGTAAAATAGCTTCTCGTCGTTCACGTTCTGCTTTCATCTGTTTTTCCATCGCATCCTGAATGGCTGCTGGTGGAATAATATTTTTCAACTCTACTCGATTCACTTTAATTCCCCATGGGTCGGTTGCTACATCAAGAGAAGCTCTCATTTTTGTATTGATGGTTTCTCTTGAAGTCAAAGTTTCATCTAATTCTAAATCACCAATAATATTACGAAGTGTGGTTGCCGTTAAATTTTCAATTGCCATAATTGGATTTTCTACACCATAAGCATAAAGCTTCGGGTCTGTAATCTGAAAAAATACAACCGTATCAATCTGCATCGTTACATTATCTTTTGTAATTACAGGCTGAGGTGGAAAATCCACTACCTGCTCTTTTAATATAATTCGTTTTGCCATACGATCTACAAATGGCACCTTAAAATGAATACCAACAGACCATGTTGTTAAATATCCACCCAGTCGTTCTACTACAACCGCCTGTGCCTGCGGTACTATCTTAATACAAGAAGATACCAATACCAGCACTAATACTAAAATAAATAAAATTGGAACTAAAAACATAAATCCCTCCACTTTCCGATTACTTGTTAAAAACCTAACAAGTATTCTGGTTTATTCTCTGTCAAATTAGAAATGAATAACTCTAAAACTTGACACAAAAATAAATTTATGCCAAATTTAGATTTTTTCATTCCTACTTATCAAAACAGTTATATTAATATTACTATATTTAATTTTAGATTACAACATTTGAAATGCAAGAAGACATAAAAAAGTTACTGTTCACAGAGCTATCAGACATTTACTGTTGGATAGCTCTGTGAACAGTAACTAAAAAAATGCCGGTAAAAACCGACATTTTTTCTCTTTTATTTTATTAGTAAAATACATGATTTCCAATCACTACTCCAGCATGTCCGGACCTTACGCTTTTAAAACTCTTTGCACCACCTGTATTATCCACACCATTAATTGCTTCCTGTGCAGCTTGAATACAAGAATCTTTTGGGCCATTTGCTAATACGGCTGCTACTTTACCATTGCCTGCTGGTGTAAACTGTCCCGGTGCATAAATAACACCACTAATTGAGTTAGAATATCTACCACTTCTTACACGGTTCATTACAACTGCACCAACAGCTACCTTCCCATCATAACTTTCTCCGCCAGCTTCGCATTGAATTAAAGCTGCTAAGAGAAGAACTTCATCGGTAGATGCATGAGCTGCTGCATTCTGTACTACTGTCACTTCTTTTGTCTGAGAAGATTTACGTTTTGCTTCTTCTTCTGCTTTTTTACGTTCGATTTCTTTTTCTTCTGCAAGAGTAATCGCTTTTGTTGTTGCATGCGTTGTCTCTGCAAACTCAGCACTAATATATCTGGTTTTGCCTGTATAAGTTACTGCTAACCATCCTGTAGGTACTTCTGCATCAGGTTCCACAATTAATACAGTTCCATTTGATACAGTTGATACTACACTTGCTTCTGTGGAAGCTTCACTTCTTACGCGAACCCCATTTCCTGTAATCGTAGCACGAATATCAATATTCTCATTTGCATATGCTAAAGCATCTAAACCATAAATGCAATATTCATTTTTGATATAGCCTTCTACATTACCGGATTTAATATGAGTCCATTCATCACCAATTTCTACTACTTCTGCTACATCGCCTTTGCGAAAACGTCCAACGATTTCTGATTCCGTGTTCGCTTCTGCTCTGACATTCATTTTATCTTCTACATCTGCCATGACTCTATTCTGCCATAACATTTCTTCTTCTGTAAGCATCGGACCATCCGGAATTGCTTCAATTGCCTCTGCTGCGGCTGCTACAACAATATTTGTTGTCTGCTCATAAGCTGCAACCTGAATTCCATCTAATGCCCGTCCTTCTAATTTATTTAAAGTAAAAACTACACCTGCTGTTCTTCCTGTTACTTGTTCTTCCTCTGTTACTCTTGCCTGCTGTCCTGCTGTCGCTGTTCTCATTACCGGTTGACTTTCTCCAGCACCTGCGATGACACCCATCATCATTACACTCAATGCAAGTGCTGTTGCTTCCTTCATCGCTTTCCTATTTAAATTCATAAAAACCTCCATAACGTGTTTGTTTCATTTTTTTATTATTTTTATTACACGTTTGTTTCATTTTATTCATTTTTGTTACAATTGTTACAGACTTGTTACATTTCGGATTATAACAAAGCTTGTATACAAAGTCAAGGATTTCGGGGTTTTCCAAAAATCTTTGTTAATCTTATCCAGTTTCCTATATAGAACAGCCTTATTTTCATTATATTTTCCCTAAAAAATCAAGAAAATATCTCTGATAGTACCTCATTAATCAGTTCTTCTTGTTTCTTATTTTGCGTTTTCTCCTTCAGTTTTTCTGCCTGCTTCCCCTCTAAAGGATAGTCTTGACTATATGTTTGGTTTTTAATCATCTCTCCAGATTTTTCCTCTGTTTTTTCTATTTTTATCTGTTCAAAAAGTTTTTCCAGATTTTTTCCCTGCTGATTTATCTGACGTAACAATCGCCTACGAGTCAGCATATTCTGTATTAATGCAGACACCTGTAAGAATAATATCATTCCAAAAAAAATTTCCATACTTGTCCCCTTTCTTCTGAGCAAAACAACAAATATTTGTTATTGCTCTAAATCGTCATCTATTATTATACAAATCTTCTTTTCGTTTTTGAAGTCTTCCAGTCGGACTTTTCATCGCAAGTTTCGACAAAATGTTACTGTTCACTCCGTTCCAGTAACAACAAAACTTATCGTTTTTGCTTATACTTTCCTTGACTTTTCTGAATAGGGGTATTATAAATAGGGAAAACAATATTTAATACACAGACCTGCTAAAAGAAAGGCGGTAGTTTTTATGAAAAAAATTGTTATGACAGGCGGCGGCACAGCCGGCCATGTAACTCCAAACATTGCTTTAATGCCAACATTGCAGAAAGCCGGTTATGAAATTTCTTATATTGGCTCTTACGAAGGGATTGAAAAAAGACTGATTGAGGAGCAAGGCATTCCTTATTATGGAATTTCTTCCGGTAAACTTAGACGTTATTTTGACCCCAAAAACTTTTCCGACCCATTTAAAGTCCTAAAAGGGTTTGGTCAGGCAATTGGTTTATTAAAAAAATTAAAACCAGACATTGTATTTTCAAAAGGCGGTTTTGTTTCTGTGCCAGTGGTATTGGCCGCAAAATTCTGTGGTATTCCTGCCATTATTCATGAATCCGATATTACACCAGGACTTGCAAATAAAATTGCAATTCCAAACGCAGACAAAGTATGCTGTAATTTTCCAGAAACACTAAAATATCTGCCAAAAGAAAAAGCTTATTTTACAGGTTCGCCAATTCGTCAAGAATTACTAAACGGGAATGCAAATGCAGCTCTTACTTTTTGTAAACTTCCTTCAAAGGATAGACCTGTTTTATTAATTATCGGTGGAAGCAGCGGCTCTAAAGTAATTAATACAACTGTCAGAGAAGCACTTCCTACCTTATTAAAAGATTATCTTGTAATTCATCTCTGTGGAAAAGGCAATTTAGAACCATCTTTAAAAAGTACAGCAGGATATGTTCAGTTAGAATATGCCGGAAAAGAATTGGCAGACATTTTTGCATTATCCGATATTGTAATTTCCAGAGCAGGTGCAAATGCGATTTGTGAATTACTGGCTTTACATAAGCCAAATATTTTAATTCCACTTTCTGCTGCTGCCAGCCGAGGTGACCAGATTTTAAATGCAAATTCATTCAAAGCTTCAGGATATAGCTATGTATTAGAAGAAGAAAAACTTTCCACAGAAACTCTGTTAAATGCCATTTCAGAAGTTTCTGCAAATCAGGAAAGTTATCGTTCTGCTATGAAAAATAGTCAAGGACAAAATTCAATTCAACTCATCTTTAATTTGATTGAAGAAACTGCCCAAAAGAAAAATAAGAAAAAAATGTTATGAAGTCCTCAATTTTGTCTATACTTATGATAATAGTATCTTAGATTTTTCTGTCAACATAGACAAAAAAAAGCACAAATTTCCATATGTTTTAACAGATTAAAGATATAAGGTAAAGAAATATTGAAAAAAAGAAAAAGATTTCGTATAATAGAACTATGTTTACATGGAAGAAAAGAATACTAAAAAACGAAGAAAAAATGAGGAATAATATGTTACAAACTGACCACAAGCCGATTCGAGGACAGAGATTACAACCTTTGGATGAGATTGCAGGGTTCCAAGTACGACCTGGTTATTACAACAGAAACGGAGCGACACAGACATTATACGGTGTCAGCTTTACGATTTCTTCGCATGGAGCAACAAAATGTACTCTTTTATTATTTAAACCACAGCAAAAAGAACCATATGCGAAGATTCCGTTTCCACCATCTTACCATATGGGAAATACATTTTCTATTTTTGTATATGGTCTTCGTATGGAAGATTTTGAATATGCATATGAATTTGATGGACCTTATGATGAAAGCAGAGGATTATTATTTAATAAGAATAATGTAATCTTAGACCCGTATGCTAGAGCAGTCGCTGGACAAAGAGAATGGGGGCAGCGACCGGCAGGGGATGAAAAGAATTTCGTGTATCATGCGCGAGTGGTAGAAAACAATTTTGACTGGGGCAAGCTAGAGCAGCTTGAAACACCGTTTGAAGATTTGATTATTTATGAGATGCATGTTCGTGGTTTTACCAAGGACAAATCTTCAGGAGTAGAAAATCCGGGTACATTCCAGGGACTTCGAGAGAAAATTCCATATTTAAAAGATTTAGGTATTAATGCAGTGGAGTTAATGCCAATTTTTGAATTTGATGAGATGGAAGGTACCAGAGTAATAGACGGAGAACGTTTATACAATTACTGGGGATATAATACGGTCTGCTTTTTTGCACCAAATACAGGTTATTCTTCTGTTGTAGAACACAATCATGAAGGAGATGAGTTAAAAAATCTTATTTATGATTTAAAAGAAAATGGAATTGAGGTCATTCTTGACGTTGTATTTAACCATACAGCGGAAGGAAATCACGAAGGACCGATATTCTCCTTTAAAGGAATTGATAATAATATTTATTATATGCTGACACCTGATGGTATGTATTATAATTTCAGTGGTTGCGGCAATGTTATGAATTGTAACCACCCTGTAGTATCGCAGTTTATTGTAGAATGTCTGCGTTACTGGGTAACAGAATATCGTGTAGATGGATTCCGATTTGATTTGGCTTCTATTTTGAGCCGCGATGAAAATGGTGCACCGATGGAAACTCCTCCGATTTTAAGACAGCTTGCCTGTGACCAGATTTTAGGAAAAGTGAAGCTGATTGCAGAAGCTTGGGATGCAGGTGGTTTATACCAGGTAGGAAGTTTTCCGTCATGGAGCCGTTGGGCAGAATGGAATGGAAAATATCGTGATGATATGAGAAAATTCTTAAAAGGTGACAGCGATATGGCTGGAACTGCAATTACGAGAATTACAGGTTCCATGGACTTATATGGTCCAAATAGAAGTGCCTCGGTAAACTTTTTAACCTGTCATGATGGATTTACGCTATATGATTTATATTCTTATAATCACAAGCATAATGAAAAAAATGGCTGGGATAATACAGATGGTGACAATAACAGTCATAGCTGGAACTGTGGCGAGGAAGGCGAAACAGAAAATATAGAAATTGATTCTTTGCGCCACCGTATGATAAAAAATGCATTTGCCACTTTAATGTGCAGTCGTGGTGCAGCAATGTTTTTAGCAGGTGATGAGTTCTGTAATACACAATTTGGAAATAATAATGCTTATTGTCAGGATAATATTATTTCGTGGCTGGATTGGACTCGTTTGGAAAAGTATCAGGAAGTTTATGAATTTTTCCGTTTTATGATTGCATTCCGTAAAGAACATGCTATTTTGCGTAAGCCGACAAAGGGTGCATTGTGTAAACTACCTGAAATCAGTATTCATAACGGTTTCCCTTGGAATGGAGGTACGGATTATAATAGTAAACTGATTGGTGTTATGTATGCAGGTCGTGATGAACAGGATGTATGTGACGATATCATTTTCTATTGTATGAATGCATATTGGGAACCTCTTATTATGCAGCTTCCGGAATTACCTGCTGGTTTACAGTGGCATGTGGTAATGAATACCAATTGCGAGTATTTTGATGGAAAAGATTTTGAAGCAGAAACAGAATTTTATTATAAGAAAACTGTAAAAGTACCGCCGAGAACAGTTGTAATTCTTGAGGCAGAAACAGTAAAATAATAAATTTTTGTATCGTAATTATTCAGTACTTCATAATTACAATAAATGATTTTAAATAAGCTAAAAAGAGTCCTTGAATGTTGAGGACTCTTTTTGTTTTTATTTTTTCCAAATATTTTGCTCTGTGAAAGATGGACGAGGCATGCAAACCGAAACACTAATAAGAAGCTGCTGCATATCGGGAGAAAGAGAACGAAAATTACTGATGAGAATACGCTCTGCTTCCGTATAATGGAGGTCCTTTGGATAGGGAATTGAGGCACAGCCAAAAAGAAAATCAATACTGGTATTTAAAAGAATAGACATATTTAAAATTGTTTCACAGTCGGGTTGTCGGCGATTGCGTATATATCCACAGAGCGTACTGTAATCAATGTGCAGCTGCTTGGCAAAGTCCTTTCTTGAAATGCCTTGTTGTGTTAAAAGCAGTTGTATATTAGCACCAATATTCATAAAAAAATCCTTTCATTTGTTTTTTGCTGTTTTTGTTCTATACCTTTCGTGTGTTGTGAGAATATTGTAGAATAAGAAAAGGGCTTTGTTTTGAAAAAGGGCGATTTGCATAGAAGGTTCTTAAAAACTGAGACAATATATTAGGAAAATTCATATTGCCATAAAATGAATAGATATGCTCATAGAAATAATATAACTATTCAGTTTCAACCATAAAAAGAGAGCCATTGCTCCAGTAGATTATTTATCTACTTTTGCAACAGCTCTCAATTCATTTTTTCTATCTTTTCATCAGACAAGCACTGATTATAGCAAGGCATCTCGAATTTCTGTCATTTCTTCCGAAGAAAAGATTTCATGTGACCAATTCAAAATATCATTATTCTTAGACTGAAGATATCTTGGAATTAAATGCATATGAAAATGAAATACTGTCTGACCTGCCGCTTCGTTGTTATTCTGTAAAAGATTAAATCCATCACACTTTAATACATTTGTCATCTTAGACGCAAGCTTCTTTGCAAGCCTCATTGCTTTTGCAGCCACTTCTTCATCAATTTCATAAATATTTGCATAATGTGTCTTTGGAACAATTAATGCATGCCCTTTTGTAGCAGGATTCACATCTAAAAATACCTTAAAATCTTCATCCTCATAAATCGTATAAGATGGGATTTCTCCCGCTGCAATTTTACAAAAAATACAATCTGCCATAATTATAATCTCCTTTTTTATTAAATATATTGATTCTGTAATAAGAAACTTTACCAAATAATCATTTTCCTCATGAACAAATTTACCAGTATTTTCGCTTATTAGCACAAATTCACCTAAAAGGTAAATAAACTATCTAACATGCATAAAGTCTTAAAATTACCTTTTGCCGGCATTTCTCCAATTCGGAAGGCTCTCTGGAATGTCATCTTTCCGGAAATAATACTCTTTAACGTTTCTATTGATAACTTTACAAGCACATCGATTTCATCTTCCTGTCCATAATAGATTTCCAGCTTATCCTTTTTTACTCCTATAAACAAGGGTTTTTTTACCCCATCAATTACCATAGAATATCTTGCCGAAAAATCTGTCTGCGGTGAAAAATGTTCTTTAAAATCATTTAAAAACGGTTCTGCGACATCATCTGTATTCTTTCCCAGCATATCTTTAAACATTGATGCTAATTCCTCTATATCTGCCTTTTGTTTTTTCACATAAGTATCATCTGAAACATATTTAGAAAGCTGTTCACTTTCCTGTGGGGTCAATTCCATCTGTGTTGTTCTTAAAATACTTTGTTTTACAGCCTGACTGCTGGTAGGAAGACTCTTTAATTTCTGTGAAATAGTACGATATAAATTTTCTGCTTTCTTTTCAATAATTAAATTATATTCTTCGTTAATTTCAAAGCTTACCAAATCTTCTACATATCCACTAAGTCCATCACATGGTAATCCTCCAAGAATCTCCCATGCATTTGTTAATGTCAGCTCACCCTCACGCTCTCCATATGTAGTTGACATAACAATCGGCTGCATATAAATCGTTTTTATCTTTTCCTTATCTGCATATAACCAGCAAGCATCCAAAAACTGCTGCATATATCCACCAATTCCAAGCCACTCCACCGTCGTTCCTAAAATAATACCATCCGCATCCTTTAATGTCTGAGGCAAAGTTGTGATTTCATTTTTATGCTCTACAATATTAATTCTTTCTACTGTAACTCGAAGCTCTTTTAATACCTCCTCCATTTTATTTAATACATATAATGTAGGGTCATCTAAAACGCCTCGTCCTCCATAATAAATATTTACCTTCATAGAATATCCTCTCTTTATCTGTATATCCTAAAATACGTGTACTACTGCCGTACTTTCTAATTACGATTATGTACTTTACTACTGTTTAGTATATAGATTTTCAAGGATAAAATCAATCTTTTTACGTAACTATTCAGTACCTTCATAGTTACGATGCAAAAATCCATTAAAAATCACTTCGTGATAGAACTTTTGCACACCTGAATCACTTTCTTTTGGTTAAAACAGCAAGTGTTTTAACCTACTCTGAATAATTAACTTTTTACTTATAAAAATCGATATGGCTCATTTGCAAAACATACCATTGTATTTTTCTTTAAACTCACTTGCGTTTTATAATTTAAAATTTCTCCTTCCACCATTGTTCCATTTGTGGAATTTAAGTCTTCTATAAAATAAACATCATCTATCTTATAAATTTTTGCATGTTGGTGGCTAATCGTCTGTAATTTAATCACTCCATCACACATTTCATTATTTCCAATTAAAAAAGGTGTCTTTTTTATTGAAAAATCAGGCAACAAATGAATTCCTTCATATTTTAAAATCCCCTCTATCTCCTCTTTCCATTCTCCTAAAAAAATGGTATCTAAGCCTTGCTTCTGTTCTTCTTCCTCTGGTTCAAAGACAATCTGCGTACTTTGTTTTTTTTGTTTTTTAAATTTTTTCAGCTTCTTGTTTATCCATTCTATGCACTTTACCTTCCACACTCCAAGAAAGCAATCCCATTTCTTCTGCTGACTGAATACTTCCTCTATATTAGTATTTTCTTCTTCATTCTCTATAAGTTTTTCTTCTAATATCTCCTGTTCTTCATAAACTAATTCTCTCTTTTTTTCTAATCTTTTTTTAATATCTGATAATACAAATTCGTCCTTTAATGACTCCTCATATACTCCATATGCAAGTTCTACTGCCGCTGGATTTCTATGATTGGTTTTTGCTAAAACATATTCCATTAATTGTCGAAACCGTTTTTGCAATATTTCTTCATTGGGATAATAGCAAAAATAAATCTGCTGTGTCTTCATATCTACAAAAATTGTTTCTGCCTGAAGTAAAATTCCATTTTGTGAAAGTAAATATTTTTCCATTTGTTTTATAACCGTACAAATCCCTACAAAAAAATTCCTTAAAATATCCTCATCCATTGTTTCCTGCTCCAAAACAACATCTAAAGCCTGCTTTCCTGTTATATCATAACGCAATAAATATCTGTTATTCTCCTTTTGCCATCGAATCGGTAACAGCCCTTCTATTTTATTATGGGATAACATTTCTTCTTCCATCCTGCTCAATGGCACTTCTGCTTCTATCTGCATATAGCCAAACTGCATATTTCGTATATATTCAATCTTCATAATAGACCCCATTTTTTAATCTTTAATACTACTTTTTTATCTTCTTTAAATAATTACTCTATTTCTATTAAATCTTCCAATAATTCCTTACGATACATCGCATCCATTAATTTTTCCTGCCTTTCTTCCTTTATCTGCTCTGCGGTATTTTTTACCTCTTGATATAAAATAACTCCACTTTCTATTGCAATACAGATACATATCAAAATTAACGGCATAATAAACGTTGCTTCTACCGTAAAGCTTCCCCTATATCTTTTCATAAAACAAACAATACATACGCAGTTAATGTAAATGGTACCATAGCTACGCTTTCATTCTTTCCTTTCTTTTTTATCAAAATCTCCCCTGCACAAAAAATTCCTACTAAAAATAATGTACCTAACAATAACCTTAAATTCTGTACATAATCTAAAAAAATTCCTGTCACACAAAAAAGATATGCATCTCCAAGTCCTACCTGTTCTTTTGTTAGTAATGCTATTAACCAAAGAATACCTCCTATTAACATCGCTGACAGTGTTTTTATCAACTCTCCTGATATATTCACTTCTAAAATATTTTGTTTTCCTTGTATGAATAGTAAAGAGAACTTTAGAATTAGTCCGCTTAGAGCTAAAATCCACAAATCCCTTTTATAAATAAACTGTGTCTTCCAATCTATATGTGCCAAATAATATAACCCCATCAATAGTATTCCTTGTTTTATTATCTCGAACACTTCCTGCACCCTGATATTCCTCCTAATTCTGAAAGCTTCTTTTGATAAATCACTCTTTTTAGTCCTATACAATTTATAGAACTATGATATTTATTTCCATAATTAGTTATATATACTTCTCTTTTTTCAACTTCATTTTTTATACAAAAAAGACAATTATCATACTTTTCTCCATTTGCATTCCGTAACTTTGATAATTGTTCTAATGAGACAGGATGGATGGATAAATCCAAATAAGGACAGCTTTTTCTTAAATGATAGACTTCTCCATATTGTGTTAAATAAACAAATATTTCATCATCCGTTTCTTCCAAACTATGCCATCCGGTCCATTTTCTAAATCTTGTTTTTTGAGTGACAGAAAAATCTATCCTTCCAAATAATTTTATCGGAAATCGAATTCTATAATTTGCTTTTAATAAAACATAATCCCCTTTAAATTCCGATGTTAGCAGGCTTATTCCCATTACACCGCCTTCTACATAATTCGCTACTGCCAAATTTTCTTTTAAAGAAAGATACATCTGTCCTTTTATCAAAGCTAAATATTCTAAATTCCCTTTTGCCTCCTCTTTTGTTTCTAATTCAGCTAAAACTGCTGCCCTTCCACCAGCTTGTTCTAAACTTCCTTGTACACCGATATATATTTGCATTATTTGAAAGTAAAATAAAACAAATGCAAAAAAACACGCAAATATTGGAATAATTAACGCAGCTTCTACGGTTATGCTGCCCTCTAGACAGGTGCATTGGGGTGTCTCTCTGTGATGTTTTTTTCTAATATCATCATATAAAAATATCGAGTCTTCGGGGAAAGTATTTTCTATCTTACTATGATTTTTTATTCGTAAAAAAGTGGATAAAAGAGACACCCCAATACACCTGCCTTTCTATGGAATATAAGACCTTTGAACTTCTTTTTTAAAAAACATTTTACCTTTATAAGCATTTTGGCTTGGTATCAATGATGAAAAAAGTGTTTTACATTCAAATTGTATTTGATAATTTAATGCCACTAACATATGGTCCATTCTGCAATTTAGATACTCACTTTGTGACTGCATTCCCATCTCCATAACTTCCATCATTCGATACGCTAATTCCTCACTAGAAGTCATAAAAAGTAATTTTTTCAAATAATCTCTATAGCTAAGACCATTTTCGCATACTTTAGCTTTCGCATTTTTATCAAATACTGCAAAAAGATTTGTTACTTCCGTTGTCCATTCTCCCTCCTGCTTTATCAATGGTATCACCTCTCCTGCAATCAATGCTCTTACATCCAAGACACTTTCTAAATATGCCCATGCACCAACAATTCCTGCTTGTATTACCTTTACTACTGCCGGATTTTCTCCTGCCATCAATCCAATCAAATTTGCCAATGTTTGTGCGAAAGCCATTTTTTCTTCATCCTGCACCAGATATGCCATATTTGCAGCTTCTCGAATGAATAATATACGCTTTAATGCCCCTTCTAAATTTTTCCATTCCGTTTCTTCTGCACATAATACATATTCCATTTCATAATCTAAAAAATGCTCTTTCTGATTTTGCATATAACAAGAAAAATATTCTTCCAAATAAGCCAATACCAGCATTTTTTGATACCAATTTTCTTCTATTATTACATTCATCGTCCCAGACTCTTTTTTTCTAGTCTGCATTCTGCTTTCTACTTTGCTCTTTTTTTGTGACAGTTCTGACATATCCTCAAAGATAATATGTAATATACTACTTTCCTGCATTTGCTCCACTACATTCCATGTATTTTCAATCGGAGATGTATCTGGTATCCAAATCTCTATTTCTTCTGTCGAATCCTTCTCAGTTTCTTTTTTCTTCCATAATGCATCTACCTTTGCCTGCCAATCTGCTTTTATATCGTAAAAAATTGACTTTGCTTCTTGAATATCTTCTTCCACTCCGCCATACTCCAACTCTACTTCCTCTGTCTGTACATACAACTGATACAAATCTTCTGCCACTCCTAACAGCAGATTTTCCTTCTCACGTTCTGCAATATAATGCAAAAATAAACTTCCATTTCTATCCCCTGCCAAAGCATAATCTTCTAAACAGATTTTACTTGCCGAAAAAGAATACCCATCTAAACTTTCATTTATCTGCTTTTCCAATTCTTCCGAAACATAGTTCATTGAAAACTCCTCTGTCCCGTATGCACCATCCAAAAATAACAATCCATATTGTTTCCACAAAAAAGGGTGATATTCAGCACACAATGAATCCATTCCATTTTCAGCCTTTAATTCTGCATAAGTATCTAAAACAGAAATTCTTGCAAGCTCTAATAAAGCAAATAATAAGGCTGACACAAACAACAAACTGCACGCACAAAAAGGAGTAATGCTTCCCTTTTTCACCCTACTTGTCCTGCTGTTTTCGTAATCGTTTTAAAAATACTATCTACTAAATCTGTAAGCTGTTTTTTAAAAATTAATACAATTCCAATTAAAACCACTAAAATTAAAATCATTTCCACTGTTCCAATTCCTGTTTCATCCTTCATAAATTCTTTTAAACTTCTCATTTTTCCTCCTAATTTCATAAATTTTTATTGTTATTTTTTTCACATATCTTTTATAATCCTGTCTGAAATGATAATATTGCCGGTACTATAACGATAAACATTACAATTCCTAACATAAAAAGCATTGGAAAAAGCAACTTTGTTTCTGCTTCTTCTCCATACTGTTGTGCCATATTTTTTCGTTCTTCAAAAGAAGCTTCTGCTTCTTTTTCTAATATCTGAGATAATCCCTGACTTCCTTTTTTTCGATTTTGTATCAAATAATTACTATACTTCCGATACTTCGATATTCCACATCTTTCACCAAAGGCTTTATAAGCTGTGCTTTCTCCTACTCCACCTTCTATTTCCCGTAATGTAATGAGCATTTCCTCATATACCAGCTTTTTTTCTATGCCATTCTTTTTTTGAAGTTCCACATAACCAATTACAATTTTTTTCCATGCCCCCTGTAATGTCATTCCTGCTCCCAATAATAAAGTCATTTTATTTATCATTTCAGGATATTCTCTTAACAACTGTGCTTCTCTTTTTGCTTTTTCTTCTTTTTTACGTTCCTCCTCTACAAATGGAAGAAGTGCTATCACAAATATTCCTACGATAAATACTTGTAATGGAAGGTAGGATTTCTGTTCTTTCCAAACCAATGTATGTCCTTCTAATTCTATTGGAAGCTGTAAAACTTCTGTCCCCTGTCTTTCTCCATTTTCTAATATAAACTGATTGAGTTTTTCATAAAACTGCTCTCTTTCACTTTTTTCTTTCTTATAAACCTGAAAATAAAACTGATATATCTGACTGCTGTTTCCACAGCTAAGCATTACATTTGCTTCTACAATCTCACTTTCCATTTCAATCTTACTTTCATCAATTCTTCCATTTTCATCAATCAAACCAACCTTGCTAAATTCCCAATCTGCCAAAACATTCCCTTGCTGATAATCGGACTGTATGTCAACTTTTTCACAAATCATATCCAAAGAACGATTTTCTCCTGCAAATCCATTTTCTATTTCTTTTATTGCCTCTAAAAGATACTGTTCCTCCTTTTCTTTTGTAAAACGCTGTTCAGGTACAACTATCGAAAATAATTCTGCCTGTTCACCATCTATCTCTAACAATAATTCTACTTCATAAGAACCATTTCCATATGTTTCTCTTAGTAACGTTCCATCCTCTGAAAGAATACGATTTGTTTTCTCTGAATATACAGCACAAAATGTAATTCCAATTAAAAGCATCAGTGGATAAACAAATTTTCCTTTCTTCTTTTTCCAGCCCCTCATACTTATAACCATACCTTTCCGATATCTGCAAAATTTCGATTGCTTTAGCAATCTGTGTGGCACAATATTTCCCTATATTTTAATTTTTATTATTCTTTGTGCCAGCAAAAATGCTCCTAGATAAGCGAAAAAAGCCCCCGTCATCACACATACCCCAAAAATATTTCCATAAAGTGGAGCTAAAAATTCCTTCGATGTCAAATTCAAATATATCAGTAAAGCCACAGGAACAATATTCATAATTTTCTGCTCCATCTTTTTTCCTGCTATCATTACTTGAATTTCTCTTTCTGTTTCTATTTTTTCTCCGATATGAAAAACAGTATTTTGAATAATTTTAGAAAAATTACCACCACTTCTTTTTGCAAAACGAAACACTTCTGCAAACTCTAAAATCTCCTCACACGAACTGCGTAATGCAAACTGATACAACAATTCTTCCACTGACTGATTCATGCTAATTTTTCCATTCATCAACTTCAGCTCCTTTGTCATATAACCTTGTATGCCATATAATTCTCTCATCTCCACTTCTGCTTCCTGCCACGCATTCTCAATCGAATATCCCGATAATAAAGAAGCTGATACACTTTGCATTGCATCTCTAAACTCTAACAAAAGTTTCTGTTTTCTTATTTCCTTTTGTTTCTCCTTATAAAACTTTTGATATAACGGAAAAATAATAATAAAAAGCAATATTCCCCAAAAGTTTTGATATAAAAGCCAACTGCCAAATACGGACAATAAAACTGCCATTCCAAAACATTTGATATTTTCTTTTAACGAAAGTTTATAATTACTATAATCCACATAATCCTGCATTTATCAGCTTCTCCCTATGCTTTAAATCTCCTACCTGTTCTAATTCACCCTTTATTTTCCTCTCTATTTCTGATAACTCTTTAAAACGATAAATTTCATTTAAAAGAATCTCTCCATTTCTTAATCCCTCTATTTCTGTAATAGATAACACCTTTCTACTTTTATCTCGCAATCTTCCTAAATGTACAAAAATATCAATTCCAGATGCAATCTGGCTTCGGATTGCAGTAAGCGGCAGTTCTACATCCCCCATCAACACCATTGTTTCCAAACGTGAAACCATATCCTGACAGGAATTTGCATGTCCTGTTGATAAGCTTCCATCATGTCCTGTATTCATTGCCTGCAGTACATCCAATGCTTCTCCTCCCCGACATTCTCCCACAATTATCATGCTTGGCCGCATTCTAAGTGCAGCACGAATCAAATCTCTAATAGAAATTGCCGTCACACCTTCTGTATTTGCATTTCTAGTTTCTAATCGGATTAAATTGGGTTTTTCAATTAACTGTAATTCAGCAGAATCTTCAATTGTAATAATTCTTTCTTCTTTTGGAATAAATTGTGACAACGCATTTAAAAATGTGGTTTTTCCAGAACCCGTTCCACCAGATACAAAAATATTATAACGGGCTTTTACAAGCATCTCTAAAAAATGAGCTGCTTCTTTTGAAATTGCTCCCATCAAAACCAAATCCTGCATTTCATATGGTTTTTTCGGAAACTTACGAATAGAAATCGCCGAGCCATCAATCGAAATCGGTGATAAGACTATATTTACTCTTGAACCATCGTTTAGACGAGCATCTACAATCGGATTAGATAAATTTATCATGCGGTTATTATTTCCTGCAATCTGTTGTATCACATCCTCAAGCTTTTCTTTTGATGAAAATACTTTTTCAAAAGGATGCAGCTTCCCATATTTCTCATAAAAAATATGTTCTGCACCATTTACCATAATTTCGGTAATTTCCTCATCATCCAACAATTCCTGTAACACATCCAGTTTACGCAATGCATGAAACAAAGATTGTTCCAATTCTTCCCTTTTTTCCAAACTTAGAATATGTTTTTTCGCATAAAAACTACAATGTCTGCGAATAATACTTCTTATTTCTTCATCTTCTACTTCTCTGCTTAAATCTATATCTTCTAAAATCTGTCGTTTCAATTCCTGTACTTCTTCTGTATCCTGCCCTTTTTTATTCAAAATTTACTCCTTACAAAATCCCCAAATTCACTCCAATTTAATCGTTCTAACAACTGACTGCCTCCAAAAACAATCTTTGGCTGATAAGGTATTTCTATTACTTCTATTCGTTCTGTAAGCACTCCATCTGCTAATTTTTCCATATATGTAAAAAACTGTGTTGTTTGTACTTCAAATAAATACCCTTTTTTCCCTAAACAGTAAATTTTATTACAATTTAATAAAACTTCTCCATATTCAGCCATTCCCACTCCAATATCCAAAATTACTTTTTGATAATCTGTATATTTTTCAAGAACTTTTAACAAATTTTTCACATCTTCATTTGTTATTTCTTTAACATTCTCAGGATTTGCAAACGGACAAATATAGGAAAAATCCTGCATTTCATAAATACAGGAATATAATTCCTCCACTTTCCACTCGTGATTACGAATTAGCATCATAAAATCACTCAAATCATGTTCCATTTCTTCAAATAATTCCGAAAACCCAGAAAATTCCATCAAATTTATATAGAGTATCCTTCCCTCTCTCGCCATATTTTGGGCATAAAGCAAGGAAAACATCATTTGCATCTCATGCTTTATCGGTGAAATAATACCAATAACCTCTAAGCTACGACTCATAGTAGGAATTTTTTCTACGCGTACATTTTCTGTCATTAACTGTATTTTTTTCGTAATTATATCCATAGACTGATATTTGTGTATATAACTAATCTTTCCATCTTCAAAATCTAAGAATTCTTTTACATCACATCGGATATACTCTGTTAGTATCAAAATAGGAATTCTACACGGCTTTATTTTAGATAAGACTTCTTCATATCCACATCCAAGCACCAATAAATGATATGTTTCCACATCTAATGCTTCTAAAAAATATATTTCCTCGGAAAAAACAGATATTTCCATTTCTTCTGTCTTATAATTCATCAGATAATCAGCAAAACGCTTTCGATATTCATTATCAGTATCGTAAATTGCTGCTTTTATCTTTGTCATATGTCACCTCCAAACTGTCAAAAAATATGCAATGAATATTGCAGGAGAAAAATGAATATAGGTCAGTTTTCCACGTTCCAGCTTCCTAAAAATAATTTGATATATTATTTTAAAAATACCTAAAACTGCACCGATTACAAATGCCATTATTATTATCTGCAACAATTGCTCGGTAGATAAAAATCCTCCTAACATGGAAAACAATTTGATATCGCCTGCCCCTAAGGCACGCATCTGAAAGAAAAGATTTAATAAGATAACCGGAATAGATATATTTACAAAAAAGAAGAATACACCCAAGCTTCCCTCTATCATAATACGATAGAAAAAGCCTGACAAAAGACCAACGACAATCAGCCGGTTACTGATTTTTGTCTGAGTCAAATCTGTATATACTGCCCGTCCCAAAAACAAAAGCAATACCAGATAAATAAGCTTCAACTCACCACCCCTTTTGTTTGTAAACGGATTATAGCAAGTCATTTTTTTCTTGTCTAGGGGTTTGAAAATAGGAATTTTATCTTTGTATATTTTTCACAAAAGCTTCAATGCTGAAATTGCAAAAAGAAGTGCAACCCCAGAAAAACCAAGGCTTCCCGATGTCAAAAGTGTTATCATATTACATCCCACAAATAATTCCACTCCCCGCATGTCAAAAAAACGATTCAAACACCAAATCAGAACCATTCCCATTCCCATACGCAATAAAAAGTCAAAAACCATTTGCATTTTACTCTTTAAAAATAAAATTGCCAATACCAACAAACACATTCCTACTAATACTTGCATTGATAGTTTGATATCCATATAATCTCCTTTTTCTTTATCATAATAGCAAAATTTCTATTAATTAGAAATTTTTTGCATACTTTTACCATATCCTGTCTATAATTAATATTAAGGATAATTACAAAAATATATTATATAGAGGATAGGTTTATGCTTCGTTTTTTTCAAAAATCACAGCCGGAAAACAATCACTATATCCTAATGAAAAATGATTTACACCAAACCGCAAAAGATTTACAGGATGCGTATACAAATTTAGAAAATGTTGTAGACCCTGATTTAATAGACTGTTACATTTATGAATTAAACTCCGTACAAATGCGTTACAAATTTCTACTGACTGCAATAAAAAAAATGGAGGAAAGCCTTCCGTAAGGGAGGTTCTCTCTCCATTTGTTGTTTATTTATAATAATCCAATACTTTTATTCATTACTATACAAAAAATCCTCTGGATGGGTTCATATTAGAGCTGTTTACATTTACATCATGACGCCCATAAGTATAGCCTGCATAAATCTGTTCTGTATTTCTCATTAACGGTGCAGAATGGTCCGTTTCTGCCACCTTTACAAAGCTGTCATACAGCATTTTCATCAAATTTTCACATTCTGTAAGCTCTGCTTCCTTACGCTTATATAATGCTTTTCCTAACAATTCTTTTCCATACATATAAATCTGATATAATTCGGAAGATAATTGATAAGTAAAATCCAATGTGCCGATTAATTCTTCGATACATTTCTGCGACTGACGAACTGCCTTTTTATAATTCTCCCAGCCTTCTTCTTTTAAAGCACTTTTTGCATCTGCAAGATATGCAAAAAGAATTTCATAGGTAACAACGGTAAGTCCCGTACGGTTGCTTAATGTAATTTTTGTAGTAAATTCCTGAATCTGTTCTTTTTGCATCACAACTCCTTATAAATCTGCACAAAATATTACTGCAATAATTGTAATACCTGCTGAGGCATATCATTCGCCTGTGACAATACAGAAATTGCTGCCTGACTCAATACATTCTGCTGTGTATAATTTGTCATTTCCTGTGCCATATCCGTATCTGTCAAACGCGACTGGGCACCTGTCATATTTTCCTCAAATGCATCTAAACTAGATACTGAATACTCCAATCTGTTCTCATAAGCACCCATTTTACTTCTTGCATCTGAAACTTTTTTAATCGCATCATCCAAAGCACTCATTGCCTCTCCTGCTCCGCCCATTTTGGTCACATCGAGGTCATCAATATACAAGCTTTTTACTGAAATTTCCGGAACACTAATTATCATATTTTGATCCATATTGGCACCAATGTGAATTGTCATCGTTCCAACATCTGTTACTTCTAAATTAATATCTCCTTCATACTCATCGTTAATTAAAAAGCTCATTTCAAAGCCTGTTTTATCTGTAATAGAAACTCTATTTCCATCTACAATCTCTGTTGCTGTCTTACTAAATTCCGATACTCCATCTGTTCTATCTAAGGTAAGCTTTGCATCCTTTCCTCTTGGTATCTGTAATTCACCAGTATCCATAGAACCATATACAAAATTGCCGCCTTCGGTTTCCTGTACATCTGCATCAGCAAATCCCAATGCCTTTGCAAACTCTTTGCTTGAAAAACTCAATCGAATACTTTCGCTTTCTCCATAACCATCAGAATAAAGTTTTATCGTACCATTTTCATCACTTATTAAATCCGCACCGCCAACCTCTGCTGCATCACGAATTTTTCCAAATATTTCCGCATAAGTATCATCTTTTTCAATAGAAACCGAATATCCATTAATAGATAATGTTCCTTCTGCTTCCGGAGAATCTTCATTTGTACTATTGATATCACTGCTTAACTCAATTTGAGCTTTTTCAGCTTTTGCATCTACGGTTAATTTATAATTTCCTGCTGTTACAGTATCAGTTGTACTAATTCTGCTTACATTTTCTGCATAAACTCTTGCACTTAAAGAACCGTCTAATATCGGCATTTCGTTATATTCTGTATCACGAGAAATACGGTCTACTTCTTCTTTTAAAGCATCAATTTCCTGCTGGATTGCCCGTTTATCCTCTAAAGAGTTTGTATCGTTTCCTGCCTGAACCGCCAGTTCTCTCATTCTCTGTAAAATACTGGCAGTTTCATTTAATGCACCATCTGCAATATGAATTGCTGCAATTGCATCAGAAGCATTATTTGATGCTCTGTCTAACCCCGCAATCTGTGCACGCATCTTATTGGAAATCGCCATGCCTGCCGGATTATCTTTTGCATGATTTAATTTGAAACCGGAAGAAAGACGTTCCATAGAAGCCTGTAAACTATTTTCAACCTGAAGTAAGCGTTTATTTGTAACAAGTGCCGCCCTATTTGCATTAATTTTCATAATTTTATTCTCACTTTCACTGCGTCCCTGCCAATTTCAGCCATCCTTGGCTCTACTGAAAAATATATCGGCACAAAAAGAAGAATTGCTTAGTTAAAAATTGGATTACTTGCATTCTTTTCTATTTCATATTATAATGTACAAGTGGTTCGTTATTGACCTCAAAATATTAAATATTAAAGGAGAATTTCTATGGTACAGGTTACAAAACAGACAATGATTGGCGACTTATTAAGAATTGACCAGAACGTTGCTCCAATTCTTTTAAATATTGGAATGCACTGTCTTGGATGCCCATCTTCACAGATGGAAACTATCGAAGAAGCCGCAATGGTTCATGGAATTGATGCAGATGAATTAGTACAGACAATCAATGATTTCCTTGCAAAAGACCTTGCATAATAAAATGGCTGCACGTTAGGTGCAGCCTATTTTTATAACTTTGTTAAAACTTGTAACGCATTTTCCACCAATAATGCATGATAATGCTCCTTCAAAAATGCTTCTACTCCAGCCGTATAAGTCTGCTGCATAGCATACTCCGATAAAATATTACATACCTTATTAAATGTCTCTGGCGTTTCTGAACTTTTTCTTACCAATAAATAATATTTATGAGCAGCTTCATTCTTATATAAGTCATTTTTTCCTTCATAATAACCATTTAATACATGAGCAGCCCTGATAATATTATCCAAATCTTGGAAAACAAAAAGCTTCATAATATCTACAACTACATTTGCCGGTTCTTCTTTTGCCTTGAAATCTTTTAAAGGAACAAAACTTTCCTCTTTTTGCTTTTCTAAAAATCTGTCGCGTTCCTCCTGAAGTTTCCGAAAAAGTCCAAGCACATCATCTGCGCCTTCTTGCTCTAAAGTTTCGCCACTTGGATAAGAAAATTCTTCGTCCAAATATTCTGCATCCGGTTCAGAAAATCTCGAAAACCTCGTATCTAATTCCTCCGGATATTCTACCTTAGTCACTACCACTATAATTGTATCTGCTGATAATGGAATTGCCTCTATCATTAATGGCATATCCTCTGCCTCAAATCCAACTTCATACGCGGCCTGCTCCATCATATCCTGAAATAATTTTTTCACTTTTTCTGTTCCATATGCAAGCTCACTTAATTTAATTTGACGCTCCGCTAAATCTTGTTTTGTTAAAGTACAACGAATTTGATTTTCATTTATTTTTTCAATTTTCATTTTATCCTCACATCCTTTATCGGGGAATCTGTAAACTGTACATTTATTATAAACAAATGACCTTTCTATGTAAAGTATGCCCTTTCATAAAAAATATAAATTATTACTTTTCGTGTTGCTGTTCAAAAAGAGTCTGCTCACACCTGAATCACTTTCTTACGCAGCAAATCAGCAAGTGATTAGCTGCTAAGTGAACAGTAACTACTTTTCATTATATTTGTGAAAAATTACCAAAAATATTTTTG